>NZ_JBHUAL010000157.1:0-23167 GCF_042789775.1 Kitasatospora sp. NPDC056800
GCCGCTCCCATGGCGGGCCGACGGCGGGGGAGCGGGACGGTACGGGCCGCGCATCAGGCCCCCGCCAGCACGGCGAGCTCCGACCTCACGGACTGCTGCTCCCAGCTCTCCCGATCGCGCAGGTAGACCGGCCGGTCGGCCTCGATGGCCCGGGTCTCGGCCCCGCCGGGCGTGAGCCGCCAGCGCACCGAGCCCGTCACCGGCCGGGCGCAGAAGTCCATGAACGACTGGGTGGCCGCGCGCAGTTCGCCGAACCAGCGACCCTCCAGGGCCTCCCGCACCCACAGCTGTTCGAGGTGCATCTTCTCGCGGATCGTCTCGGCCGAGAGCACCGCCGACTCGAGGTGCCGGTAGCTGCGCAGTAGGAGCCAGGCGGCCGGCATCTCCCGGATCTCCAGCACCTTCTCGCCGCCGGCGAGGTGCTCCAGGCCGCTGTACCGCCCGAGGCCGAAGGCGCCGACCCGCCGGTTCAGCTGGTCGATCAGCGGCACCAGCGGCAGGCGGGTGCCGTCGACCGCCACCGGCGTACCCTCCTCGAACCGCACCTCGATGCCGTCCTCGGTGACCGCCGGTCGGCGCGCGCTCCACCGGAACATCTGCTCCGGCACCGCGTGCTGCTCGGGGTCGTCCAGGAGCCCGGACTCGAACTCGCGGCACCAGAGGTTCGAGTCGCCGCTCACGACACGCTCGCTCATCCGGGCGAGGCCGGCCTCCTTCAGCTCCTGGATCTTGACCTCCCGGCCCACCGGGTCGAGGTCGTACGGGCTGCCGTAGGCGCCGTCGAAGCCCAGCAGTTCCAGGGCGCCGTTGAGTCTGCGCATGGTGTTCTGGGAGCGGTTGGCGGTGTGCAGGACGGCCGCCGCCCCGAGCTCCTCCGCCAGTTCGGCGGCGAACCGGGCGATCAGCGGGCGGCTCAGGGTCGAACTCACCGGGTGGGTCCCCAGGTAGACCGCCTGGCTGACGATGGCCGCCCGCACGAACTCGTCGGCGAAGGCTCCACGGCCGTCCACGACGTGCAGCCGGACCCCCAGCTCGTCGGCGATCTGCTGTTTCTGTTCGCTGGTCTCGTCCTCGCCGAGGTCCACGCTCAGCGCGTGGACGTTCCGGAACCCGGCGTTCTTCAGTCGCAGCAGGAGGAAGCTGCTGTCGAGCCCTCCGCTGAAGAGCGTGACGACGGGGGCTTCCGCCGGCAGGGCATCGGTCGTGAGTTGACGGAAGGAGCGGATCAAGCGGTGGTGGCTTTGCATGATGGTCCTTCGAGACGCGGTGGGGGAAGTGGTTCGGCGCGTGCGGCGGCCGTCCCGCGGGTGAGGTCCGCGGCCCGGGCGGCGGGCGGCCTCAGTCGTCCGAGTAGGTGCCGAAGGAGGAAGCGGATTCCGGCCAGTTCTCCTTCTGCCACCGGCGCAGTTCGGGGTAGCTCGCGTGCGCGGGCACGACCAGCAGCCGCTCGTCGAACCACGCGGTCAGGGAGTCGCGGCGTTCGCGGAACTCCTCCCGGGTGCGGCCGCTCAGCACGACCTGGCCGACGGCCTCGGTGGTGCTCGCGAGCGCGTCCGCCATGCGGAAGCCGTACGGGAGTTCCAGTCGCAGGTACTCGACCCCGGGCAGGGCGCGCACCTCGGCCGGGGTCGGGTAGCCGACCAGGACGCCGGGACGGTTGTTGAGGTAGGTGGAGCCGATCGTTTCGGGCCGCACCGAGGGCTCGATCCGGGGGTCGGTCCCGGCCGCGCAGCGCAGCCCGGCGAGCGCCAGGTCGACGCCGAACTTGGCTTCGACCAGCTCGGGTTGGAGCAGTCCGCCGGTCCGGGCCGCACATTCGCCGAACACCAGCCTCCCGGTGTCCGGCTGGTGGAAGAGCTCCATGTGGAAGGTGCCGCGCCGCAGGCCGAGCGCGCGCAGGGCCGGTTCCACGACCGAGCGTGCGAGGTCGTAGGCGGAGGCGTCGGTGACGGGGTCGAACACCTCGACCTGGAGCGCCCGGTTGAAGTCCACCGTGCTCAGGCAGGGCTCGCCGTACGTGCTGACGCTGAGGAACCGCAGCTCTCCGTCGAAGACCACGCCGTCGGCGATCCACTCGTCGCCCGCAACGAACTCCTCCAGCACGAAGGTCCGTTGGGGCATGCCGGCGCGCCGGAGCTCGGCACACCGGGCGATCAGCCCGGCGCGGCCCTCGACGACCGAGGTGTTCCGGGTGCCGGCACCGGCGACCGGCTTGAGGACCGCCTTGTCGAAGTCCTCGACGCTCGCCGGATCCAGGTGGTGGACGTCCTCGATCAGGCGGGACCGGGTGACCTCGATGCCGGCCGCGGCGAGCGCCTCCTTCTGCAGCCACTTGTCCCGGAACCGCACGGCGGTGTCCGGGTCCACGGCGACCGGGGCGCCCAGGACCTCGCCCAGGGCCGCCACGGTGACCAGGGCGAACTCGTCCCCGGTGTGGACGCAGTGGAAGTCCCGGTCGGCGAGGCCGGCCCGGTGCAGCGCGAGCAGCACGCTCTCCACGCTGGAGGTGTCCTCGGCGAAGACGGTCTCGACCCCGTCCGGAATTCCGATGAACCCCCAGTCGCGCAGGCCGGGGCCGTGCACCACGACGGGCTCGATTCCGTTGCGGAGCGCGGCCCGGATCAGGTACGGGTCCGCTCCGACGATCAGGGCCGAGGATCGGTTCTCAGACACGGGTCTCCTTTGGAACGGGGCGGGTCCAGCCCACGATGTTCGTGCATCGATTCAGTGGCAATGCCCCACCTGATGCCGCCGCTTCGGCGAATTCGCCGGGGCCTCGGGCGCGAATGACCGGGGGAATGCCTGCGGGGATGCGCGGAATGCGTCCCGTTCCACGTATCCGTCACGCTCCGACGGATACGCGAACCCCCCGGTCGGCTCCGGAACCATGGCGTCGTGGTTCTTGATCCATAGTCCATGACAAGCAGTTGATGTGCAATGGCACATTGCATCTCGCGGTGCCGGCGTCCCTATTTGATCCGGTTTGGCCGTCTATTTTCACATCGGATCACAAGTGGAGTCGGATCCTCCAGCGCGCTCGACAGGGCTTCCCCGGAGAGCATGTGACGGACCATCGGACAACCGGGCGCGTCTCCGGCGATCTGGGCAAGCGGGGCCGGATCGGACATAGCGCATGATTGCCGGTATTCCCTGGAAGAGGGTGGCGGGACCTCTTCCGATTGCTTAGGCTCCTGGAGGTTCCGGCACCTGCCCGGTGCGGCGGAAAACGGGATCCGACGGAATTCCCGGACGCGCCGCGGTCGGCCCTTTCCGTCTCCCCGGCCCGGCCGGAGCGAGGACACCTGACAATTCCGTCCCGGCCGACCCGGACCTTCACGGGAACCCGTGCGACCCGTCGGCCGCCGGGATTCCCGCCCACCCGCGCGGCGTCGGCGTCGGTCCCATCAACACGCATTACGCGGCGCCGTGTCCATCGACCCGGTCAGCGCACGAGAGGACGGAGTCAGCCAGTGATCCAGCGGAACAACGGACCGACCGGGGGCGAGCCGGGGGCCACCGTGCACGCCCTGTTCGAACACCATGCGGAGCTCGCCCCGGACCGGACGGCCGTGGTCGCGGACGACGGGCAGCTGAGCTACCGCGAGCTGAACGCCCGCGCGAACCGGCTGGCCTGGCGGCTGCGCGAGGCGGGCGTCGGGCCCGACACGCTCGTGGGCATCTGCGTCGAACGCTCCGCCGCGATGATCGTCGGACTGCTGGGCATCCTGAAGGCGGGCGGCGCGTACGTCCCGCTCGACGCCGGATACCCCGCCGAGCGGCTGGAGTTCATGCTGCGGGACACCGCCGCCCCGGTGCTGGTGACCCAGCGCCGGCTCGCCGACCGGCTCCCTGCGGGCCGGGCGACCGTCGTCCTGCTCGACGAGGACCCGGCCCACCACCCCTCCGGGAACCCGCCCGTCGTCGGCCGGCCGGAGCTCGCCAACGTCATCTACACCTCCGGATCCACCGGAACACCCAAGGGCGTCCTGGTTCCGCACCGGAGCGTCGTGCACCTGGTGACCGATCAGGACTACGTGTCCATCGCGCCGGACGACCGGGTCGCCGCCCTCGCCACACTGTCCTTCGACGCCTCCACCTTCGAGATCTGGGGGCCCCTGCTCAACGGCGCGACCTGCGTCGTCTACAGCTTCGGCGGCACCGACCTGACCACCCTCTGCCGCCGGGTCCACCGGGACGCCGTCTCCGTCCTGCACCTGACCAGCCCCGTCTTCCGGCTGCTGGAGCCGGCGCACCTCGCCGACCTCTCCGGGGTGCACACCCTGCTGTTCGGCGGGGACTCCATCCGGGCCGAGGTGGCGGACCTCGCGCGGCAGGCCTTCGCGGGGCGGCTGATCCACCTGTACGGGCCGACCGAGACAACCGGCTTCGCGACCTACCAGGACGTCCGGACCATGGCACCGGACGCCACGATGATCCCGATCGGCACCCCGCTCGACCGGGTCCGGGTCCGGGTGCTCGGGCCGGACGGAGCGGACGTCCCGGACGGGGAGAGCGGAGAGCTCCACATCGGCGGAGCCGGCATGACCCGCGGCTACCTCGGCCGCGCCGAACTCACCGCCGAACGCTTCGTCCCGGACCCCGACGACCGCGCCGGCTCCCCGCTCTACCGCACCGGTGACCTCGTCCGGCGCGGCCCGGACGGGGCGCTGCGCTTCCTGGGCCGGATCGACCGCCAGATCAAGGTGCGCGGCTACCGGATCGAACCGGGCGAGATCGAGGCCGCGCTCACCCGGCACCCCGGGGTGCACGACGCGGTCGTGGTGGCCCGGGACGACGGCGCGGGGGACAAGCGCCTCGACGCCTACGTCGTCCCCTCCTCCGGACCTGCCTCGGGACCGGCCTCCGGATCTGCCTCGGGACCTGCCTCCGGACCTGTCGGCACCGGCGACGGCGCGGGACGCGACCGGGAACTCGTGGCCGACCTGCGCCGGCGGCTCTCGACGGAGCTGCCGCGGTACCAGCGCCCGGCCTCGATCACCGTGATACCGGCGATCCCGCTCACGACGAACCTCAAGGTGGACGCGGCGAAGCTGCCCGCCCCCGCCGAGGAGCGCGATGCCGCCCAGGGCTCCCCGACCGCCCCCCGCGACGAGCTGGAGTCGGCGCTCGCCGCGCTCTGGCGCGAGATGCTCGGACTCACCGAGGTCGGGATCGACGACGACTTCTTCACGCTCGGCGGAGACTCCGTCTCGGCGGTGCAGCTGGCCACCGCCGCGACCCGGCTGTCCGGCGTCCCGGTCACGGTGCGTGATGTCATCGGCTCCCCGACCATCCGCGGACTGTCCGCCCTGGCCGACGGATCCGCCGCCGTGCGGGCCGACGGTGCGGCCGGCGCTCCGGCCGGTTCGCCGCGGCCGACTCCCGCCGGAGGCCCCGCATGAGCGGCCGGGCCCCCGCCGACGCGCCCCTGACCAGGGCGCAGAAGTTCCAGTGGTTCCTGGAGAAGGGGCTGGCCGAAGGACTCCGGCCGCTCCCGGCGGGGACCGACGAGGCCGCCGCCCAGCGCCTGGTGCACGCGCTGGAGGACCGGTTCGAGATCCTCCGCACCTCCCTCGCCGTCGTCGACGGAGAACTGCGGCAGCTGGTCCACCCGTCGGGCTCCCCGGTGCGGGTCGTCGACGTCGCACCGGACGGCACCGCCGAGCGGAGCCTGGCCGACCTGGTGCGGGTGTTCACCGCGCACACCCACGGCAGGGTCGGCCGGTTCCTCGTGCAGTTCCATCTGCTCCGGTCCGAGGACCGGCGCTGGCTGGCGGTGGTCGCCGACAACGTGGCCGTGGACGCCGGGTTCCACGGCGTGGTGGACCAGCAGCTCACCGACCTGCTGCACGGACGGACGGACAGCCCGGACGCCGGAGTCCCGCACCGGGGACCCGGGATCCAGCCGGCCGAGCAGGCCCGGCGCGAGGCCGACCCCGGCGAGGACACCGAACGCACCAGGGCGCTCGACTACCTGCGGCGGCACTTCTCCCACGCACCGGCACGGATGCACCCGCACCACCCTCCGGGCGAAGGGACGGCGGGCCGCTACTACCGGAGCACGCTCACCCTGCCCGGCGCGGACGGCCTCTTCGCCCGCGGCATGGCCCACACCGGGCTGCTGCCCTCGGCCGTCGTCCTCGCCGCCTTCGCCCAACTGCTCTGCCTGCGTGCCGACACCGACGCGTGCACCGTCAACGTGTCGCTCGACAACCGGCACAACGCCGACCTCCGCCGGGTGCTGTGCGCCACCGCGCAGCGCACCCCGGTGGCCCTCCGCCGGGAGGGCCGGAGCCTGCTGGAAGCGGCCGCCGAGGTCCAGCGGACCCTGGCCGAGGGGCACCCCGCCTACGGCCGGTACGACCCCTTCGACCTGATCCGCGAACGGGTCGAGGCCCAACACCGCCGAGGCGTCTGCCTCTCCACCGACCTCGCCTTCAACTTCATTCCGCCGCCGCAGGGTTGGCGGGAGCTGATCGAGGCCGAGCCCGGCCCCACGGACGGGCCCGGCTCGACGGGCGGGTCCGGCTCCACGGACTGGCCCGGCTCCCGGATCAGCTGGGCGAGCACCGCGGAGACCTCCTACGAGTACGGAGCCAGCCTGTCGGTCCGCTGGGCCGACCCGCACACCGTCCGGCTGTCCGTCCACGGCGACTCCAGGGTCCTGGAACCCGAGCAGTGCGCGGCACTGCTGCGCGGCGTCGAGCTGGTCCTGACCCGGGCCGCGACGGGCCGGGACTGCTCGCCGGACGAGGTCGCGTCCGCCGTGGGACTGCTCCGGCTTCCCCGCGGCCCCCGCGAACGGTACTCCGGCGGGCGGTGGATCGACCTCCGCGCGATCGAGGACCTCCTGCTCGCCCTGCCCGGGGTCACGGCGGCCGGGGCGTCGCTCGAACCCGGCGGCGCGTCCGGCACCCCCCGGCTGACCGCCCGGGTCACCGCGGCTGACGGCAGCGCGCTCACCCCGTTCGACCTGCGGGAGGAACTGCTCCGAGCCGCGCACACGGGTGCGATCCCGGTGGTCCCCGACTGGTTCGAGATCGACGGCGGCGACGTCTCGGACGGGCGGTCGCTCCCCGGCCGCCCGGCGGCCAGGGCCGAGGAGACCGCGCTGCTCACCGCCCTGAGCGGGACCGGGCCCGGCCGGGCCCCCGACCTCGACCTCTGCTACCTGCGGGCGGGCGGCCGGCCGGAGCACTACCCGCGCTTCGCGGAGCTGCTCCGCCGGCTCGGCTACCACCCGCCCGGTTTCGCCCAGGTCAGTGGCATGGCCACCCTGCGCAGCCTGGCCCGGGAGCTCCGTCCGTCCGGCCGGGCCGGAGGCCGGCCCGCGGCGCCGGCCGGCTGACCGGGCCTCCGACGGCGCGACCTCGCCAACCGACCCGTGACCCACCGACCCTCGGAGCACCCATGACCAACGCAATGCCGGAGCCGGTCCTGTCCCAGGAGGAGGTCGATCGCTTCTGGCGGGACGGATACCTGCTGATCCGCGGCGTCCTGACCAGGCAGCAGGCCAGGCACCACGCCGGCCTGATCCTCGACCTGCTCCCGCGAGACCTGCGCGTCCCCGACCACTGGGAGGCGTACGACGGCCGGTTCAAACCCTTCAACACCCCGGGGAACCAGACCTTCGACGGACCGGAGTTCATCCCGCTCTTCCAGAACGAGCGGCTCTACCGGGTGGCGGCCCAGCTCCTGGGGCACCCCCGACTGCTCGTCCGGGACGGCTCGGTGGCCATCACCATGCGCAACGATACGGCGCACCCCAGCGAGCTGAGCCAGGACCTGCACATCGACCCGGCGGTACCCGAGGACGCGGACGAGTTCCTGCTCACCCCCGAGGAGGTCGAGATCGGGGGCTGCTACTACTTCACGGACGTCGCCCCGGGCGGCGGCGGCATCCACGTCGTGCCCGGCGGCCACCGGATCGTTGAGGCCGAGGCCCGCGCCGTCCGCCGGGGGCGGCAGCTGCACGACAAGTGGCGCAACATCCCGGACCTCGAGAGCGTCGAAGTGACCGGGCAGGCAGGCGACTTCGTGCTGACCCATCATCTGATGCCGCACGCCGCCTCGCACAACCGGCGCCCCGAGGTCCGGGTCGCCCAGTTCGTCCGCTACGCGCGGGACGACCAGCCCTGGGACGCCGGCGAACGCCCCGGTGACCGCCCGGCCGGTCACTCCTACAACGACCTGCAGACCGCGGCGATGACCCCGCTGGGCCGCCGGCTGCTCGGCGTCGACCCCTGGTAGCGGGCCCTGGCGGTGGCCGGTCCAGCACCAGTGGACCGGTCACCGGCACCGGTACCGGCACGCCCGGCAGACCATCCCTCAAGGAGGCCACCACCATGACGACACACCCGGACGGCATACCGCTCGACCTGTCCGTCGACCACGTAGAGCTGTACGTGGAGGACCTCGACGCCAGCGCACGCCACTACGCCCGGGCCTACGGGTTCACCGTGTACGCCACGGCCGACCGGCCGGGCGAGGCGAGGTCCGTCGCCATCGGCCGGGAGCACATCCGGCTGGTCCTCACCCAGGCCCTGGCGGAGGACCACCCCGCCGCCGACTACGTCCGGCGGCACGGGGACGGCGTCGCCGACATCGCCCTGGCCGTACCCGACGTGGTCGCCGCCTTCGCCGCGACCGTCCGGCGCGGCGCCCGGCCACTGGCCGAACCCGAGGAGACGGACGGCGTGGTCACCGCGGCCGTCGCCGGCTTCGGCGACCTCCGGCACACCCTGGTCCAGCGCCGCGCGGGAACCGACCACCGGCCGCTGCCCGGTTTCACCCCGGTACCGCGGAGCGAGCCGGAAGCGGACACCGGCCTGCTGGCCGTCGACCACTTCGCGGTGTGCGTCGAGGCGGGCCTGCTCCGGTCCACCGTCGCGTTCTACGAGCAGGTCCTCGGCCTGCGCAACACCTTCACCGAGCGGATCGTCGTCGGCGCCCAGGCCATGGACTCCGAGGTGGTGCAGTCGGCGTCCGGCGGCCTCACGCTCACCATCATCGAGCCCGACACCAGCCGCGAACCCGGCCAGATCGACCACTTCATCAAGAACCACGGCGGCTCCGGCGTCCAGCACATCGCCTTCCGCACCGACGACGCCGTGCGGACCGTCCGGACGATGGCCGAGCAGGGGGTGGCGTTCCTGTCGACGCCGGGCCCCTACTACCGGATGCTCGCCGATCGGCTGCGGCTGACCCGGCACTCCGTACCCGCGCTCGCCGCCCTGGGCATCCTCGTCGACGAGGACCACGAGGGCCAGCTCTTCCAGGTCTTCACCCGGACGCTGCACCCTCGGCGGACCCTGTTCTTCGAGGTCATCGAGCGGGTCGGGGCCACGACCTTCGGCAGCGGCAACATCAAGGCACTGTACGAAGCGGTGGAAGCGGAACGGCACGGGTGACCGCCACCGCCTCCCGAGGGTCCGGGCCGGCCCGCCGCCCCGGCCCGGACCCTCGGGGGCCGGCGGTCAGCCGGAGACCACCAGTCGGGCCAGCACCGGCAGGTGGTCCGAGGCCACCGGTTCCTCGGTGACCAGGCCGACCCGCACCGGCGTCACCCCCCGGCCCGCGAAGACGTAGTCGATGCAGTCCTGCGGAGCATCGGCCGGGAACGTCGCCACCGGACCACCGTCGAGAACCGTCCAGGAATCGGTGAAAGCAGCCCGAAGCCTAGTTATCTCCGACGTTCCCGGAACCGCGTTGAAATCGCCGAGCAAAATGGCCGGACCGGTTTCCCCGATCAGCTCCACGACTTCTTCCGCCTGGCGGATCCGGTCGATTTCCGAGAACAGCTCCAGATGCGTGACGAAGACCTGCAGCGGAATTCCGCCGAGGTCGATCTCGACGTGCAGCAGGCCGCGCTGCTCCTCCCCGGGGGACCGGAAGAGGTGGGTGTTCCGCGCACGGGTGATCGGGTGCCGGGACAGCACCGCCGTACCGTACTGGCACCGGGGAGCCGTCGGCACCGACGGGTCCAGGTCGATGTTCGCCCCGTACGCCGGGTGGTAGCCGAGCGACCGCGCCAGCTCCGCCACCTGGTCGTTCCACTGGCTGCGCCCGTCGAAGTGCCGGTCCACCTCCTGGAGCCCGACGATCTCCGCACCGCTGCGCCGGATCACCCGGGCGATCCGTTCCAGGTCGAGGACGCCGTCCGTTCCCTCCCCGTGGTGGATGTTGAACGACAGGACGTCGACGGTAGCTTCGGCGGAATCCAACCGGCTGTCCATGCGCACTCCTTTTCCACGGCGGACCGTTCCGCCGCTGCGTTGCCTGATCGGCCGGAGCCCATTGAATACGATCGCCGGCCGGTCCGGCAGAAATTCCCCTCCTGGCGAACGGGCACCGACATTGTCGAAATTCCCGCCGCCCCGCCGAAAAACACCCTGGGACGGCAGACGCGGAAAAGCGGTCCGCCGGCTGACGTGGAGGTACGAACCCGCGGGCGCGGGGAGGACGACCTGGCGCCCGTCTCGGCGTTCCGCAGGTGTGGCGGTACCGCCAGGTGCACGAGGGCAGAGGCGTCGTGGTCTGCGCCGTAGCGTGTGTGTGCCGAGGTGTAGGAGGCCATCCGGAGTTCGACCTCTACCGGGCCGGGTACCGTCGTGAGGTTCGGATCGGGCTGCTGCGATGGGCCGGCGGTCGGGCGTGGTTGGTCCTGGTCGCGGAGGACGACGAGGAGATCCGGTCGGTTGACGGTCTCCGCCAGCTCGCTGGTGAACCACTCCGCGAGGGCTGGGCCGCCGCGTCCGACCCAGGTCTCGACCAGGTGGCGGAAGGCGGCTTCCCGCCGGTGGGGTAGACGGTGAGCACCCGCGGCGAGGATTGCCTCGCCGGCTCCGGCGAAGGCTCGGTGGAAGTCGCGTACGGGGATCCGGCCCGCATGCCGGGGACTACGCACCATACGGACGTGCAGCATGGCGCGATGCAGAACGGTCGCTGCGGCCATGGCGTTGGCGCCCAGGTCACCCTGGCCATCACCTGTCCCAGATAGTCACGGCCGGGCGTGGACGGTTCCGGGGAGCGAGGAGCCCGTCCAACGAGTGCCCGGCGGCCGCAGCCTGCTCGATCATCCAGGTGCGCCGATCCTCACCGAGGCAGGCCATCCATTCCAACGCTGCCAGAGACCGACGCTCGCGCCCGCCTCGCGTGCCGGCCGTCGCCGAGGTCGCGGAGGCAGCGGTCACGTTGAACCGTCCCGGCGGTACCGGGCCAGCCATTCCAAGCTCACGTCGTTTCCCTGCCGACGCGTGAGCGGCTCCACCGGCCGGCCGCCTCGCGCGACTCCCAGGCTGTCCAGGAGCCGGTCCACCACACCCTCCGGGTCCGCCAGCGCGTCCTCGTACGTCACCGTGATCGGCGTGATCCCGCTGTCGGAGAACCGGCGCGCCCACTCCTCGTTCTGCTCCCGGATCACGTGCTCCCAGTGCGCGATCCGGTCGCGACGGTAGGGAACGTCAGCACCCACGCCACGAACGTCGTCGGCATACCAGACGTCGGTCTCCAGCGCCCGGTACAGAGACACCGCTTGTGCCGCCGTGTCCAGCCGCCGGTTCCACACATATACCGGGCGGTCGAAGGCGCGCTCGATCACCTCGCGCCAGCTCGCTCCACTCGCGGACTGGTGTCGCCGCAGCCCGGCGACGACCTCGTCCAGGTACGACCCCATGACGATCAGGCCCAACACGCCGTTGGCTGAAGTCCCGATCCGCATCAGCTTTCGTAGCTGGTCCGGCTGCGTCCGGTGCGCCGGACCGATCGGGATGTCCTCACCGTCCAGTTCGGTAACGTGGTTGTACAGGTACTCCTGCGGGTTGCCCGACAAGCCCGTGCTCTCCAGCAGACCGGCCAGCAGATGAGTCCCTGACCTCGGTGTGCTGCAGATGAGCAGGCATCTGCCCGCCGCCGGCGCCACGTCGCTCGTTCGCGCCACAGGTCGCACCCCCTCTTTGAGCGCCTTGACCGTCGCTCGACCCCCCCTTAGCGTAGTGGTTCCTGGGTCGCACACGTGGGGGGTCGGGGGATGCGCATAGCGATCGCGTTCGACGGTCAGTACGCATCGGCGGCACGCAACATGCTGTCGTCGCTGGCCCGTTGCCTCCCGCCGAAGAGCGGTGTGCGCATCTCGGCACTGATGACAGATGACTCGCCGAGCGCCGACGTCGTCGAGCACGCGATGTCCCGCGGGCTCGATCTGGAGGTCGTCCGTCTGCGCCGCGACCTGTCCGACCTGCCACTGCTGCGCTACCTGACCGGCGCGACGTACGCACGCCTGTTCCTGCCAGAGCTGGTGCCGGACGACGTGGTGCTGTACATGGACGTGGACGTCGTGCTGATGCGAGACGTGACAGAGCTGTTCGCGACGGACCTCGGTGACAGACCCCTCGCGGCCGTGCGGGACATGTGGCGTCCCAACCTGCGCGAGGCGTTGGCAGGCGGAAGCAACGGACGATTCGCGCCCGACGCGCCCTACTTCAATGCGGGGGTGATGCTGTGCAACCTCCGCCAGTGGCGTCGGGAGAGCTTGACCGAGCGGGCCCTCGACTGGCTCGCGAGCCAGGATCAGGTCCCGGTCTGTCTGGAGCAAGATGCGCTCAACGCGCTCACGCACGGTCGATGGATCGAGCTGGATCCGCGCTGGAACGTGTTCCCGATGACTGACTTCCGCGACATCCCGCCCGAGGCTTGGCCGCCGCGACTGGGTACGGAGTACCACGCGTACCGGGATCAGGAGCGACGCGCCTTCGTGCTCCACTTCATCGGCTCCCGCAAGCCATGGCGTCACCCGTACCCGGACACCGAGAACCTCAGGCGATATCGTCACTTCACCACGCCCACCGTCGAGGACCTGACGCCGAACCCTGTCACCTCGCCGTCTCGGCCGACCTCCCCGACCGTCGAGGACCTGACGCCTAACCCTGTCACCTCGCCGTCTCGGCCGACCTCCCCGACCGTCGAGGACCTGACGCCTAACCCTGTCACCTCGCCATCTCGGCCGACCTCCCCGACCGTCCCGGAGACGCCGCCCCTGGCGCTTACCGGGGGAGGGGCGTCGGCGACATCGCCGGCGGCGGTGTTCGGCTACCCAAACCGGCGTGATCAGGACAAACGACCCGAGCGTCGCAAGAGGCCTCGCTTCGTCTGACCAAGAAGTACGCCTACGGCGACGTCCTCCACGTCGTTCTGGTCGGACGCTTGGCGGCGGAGCCGGAGGCGTTCCAGACAGCTCCGGGCTCCAGCCATCGCCATCGTCTTCTGTTCGCACGGTCCGCTCCACCACGCCCATGCGACGCACCCGCCGCGGCACAGCGCTCCTTGAAGCCTCAGCGAGCCGGTCAGGCAGAAGACGTGTCACCTAGCTTTCAGTACACCGTCCCGGGGAAGTGGCACGAAACCCGGAACGATCAAGGTGGCACGGAGCGCGGATCCAACGAAACGCACAGCTCGCGGACTCGCCATAGGACATCAGGACGCGGAACCCGCGGCCTGCTCCTTCCGCCACGGCCTGACCGCTGTGGTCCACAGCCTCGGGATGGGCCGCAACGAGATCGGCATGCGTCTGCTCTCCGCGGAGAGCCGCCGCGTCCCGCTGTGCCTGCCGCGATTTTCGGCGACTTGTCCGTCTGGGCGTCGTCGTCTCCTGGGTGCTAGATTCGAACGCGTTCAAAGAGGGTGCTGTGCAGGGGGGAAACATGGCCGCGGTGCCGGTGAGTGCCCGGTGGCTGTCCGGGGTCGGGGCGGTCGCGTTCCTGTTGCCGGCGTGGAGCATCCACCGGGGGTATGGCCCGGGCGGGCTGGTTCTGTACGTCTTCGGCCTGGGCTGCGCGGTGGTGTGCGCCGTGCCGCCGTTCTTCTCCGACGAGAAGCGGCTGCGCGTCGCGTGCACGGCCGGCGGCGCGGTGGTCACCGTGGTGTCCGCGCCGTTCGTGTTCGTGGGCGCCCTGTTCGCGAGGTTCCTCTACTACGGCACCCTGTACCTGGCCTTCCTCGCGCTCCCCGTCACCGCGGTGGCCGGCCTGGTCGCCGGGTTCCAGCGCGCCAAGGGGCGGGACCGCGGCCGTGGGCCGGCCCGCTTCGCCTGGGCGTGCGCGGCGCTGACGCTGACCGGCTGGCTGGCCGTCAGCGCCTGGATCCTGACGCTGCGCTGATCGTCAGGCCCCTCGACCTCCTGGACGGCATCATCCGCGAGTGATGTGCCGTCCCTGCGGGCCGCGTTGCAGGCCGTCCGCGGCGGCCCGCGCCAACCGCTGCGACATCGGATCGCGACGCCAGCCGTTCCGACGTCGGCGGGCTCGGACGCCGAGGTCGTAGGCCACGGAGCCGAGGGCGAGGACGACGAGCGGCCGCACGAGCGGGGAGTCGGGCGGAACGGTGCCGGACAGCAGGGCGCCGCTGACCGGGCCGGTGCCGGCCATGGCGGTGCCTGCCGGCGCGCGCACCGGCAGGCACGACCATGGCCGGGGAGCAGCCGGCCGTCGGGCTCATCGGGTCACCGCGGCGGCGGGGGCGTGGGGGAGGACGGGCACCGGCGCCGTGTCGGGCTCCTTACCGCCCGGCTTCCCCGCTCTCCGCCTCGGGTAGCGAGGGCCGCTCCGCGCCCTCGATCCCGGGCCCCCTGCGCAGGGTGCGCATCCGGTCCATCAGCCCGTCGAGACGAGTGATCGGCAGCGTTTCGAGGAACGCCGAGAGGTCGCCCCCGCTGACGATCTGCGGAACGGGCGCCTGGGAGATCTCCCTGAGCATCTTGAGCACCATGACGTTCTCCAGGCCGAGGACCTGGATCTCGGCCTCCAGCTCCAGCTTCACGCGCCGCCTCTCCGCTTCCACCCGCACCTTGTCGATCGCGTCCTCGCGTTCCGCGTTCTCCAGTTGCAGCGCGAGCTTCTCGCTCTCCATCTCCTCGTCGGCCGTCCGCTTGAGCATCTCGTTGAGCCTCTCGTCCTCGGCCCGGAAAACGCCCAGGTGGGTGCCCTTGGACTCCACTCCCCAGTCCCGGAGTTCGTTCTCCACGAGGGTGGCGAGTTCGAGCCGGGTGTCCCGGTAGTTCTTCACGAACTCCAGCACGGTCGACGCGGTGGCGATCTGGTTGAAGTACGTGGTGACGATGGCGCCCAGGACGCGTTGTACGAAGCGCTGGACGGGCATCCGGTTGTAGTCGAGGCCGCCGATGTCCGAGATCTGGGCTCCGCCGTTCCGCCTGACCAGTCCGGGAGCGGACTGGGCGGGAATCCGGATGAGCTGCTTCACGTCCACGAACAGCCGGTAGCCCTGCACGGTGGCCGTGATCCTCCCCAGATGCACGTCGTAGTTCTGTTGCTCCGCGGGCGTCTTCTCGTCCCATTCCAGGGCGAGGAGGTGCGTCGGGATCAGCATGACGCGGATGAAGTACGGGTTGAGCGCGGAGACCGTTCCCCCGCTCAGGGTTTCCTCCTGCACCCCCCGGCGGCCGCCGTTCTGCAGGAACACCCATGGCAGGCGGAACCCCTGATGGCCCGGTACCGGTGGTCCCGCCTGGTCGTCCTCTCCCGGATCCGCGCCGTCGAGCGTGATCACCACGCCGGTCTGGTCGGCGGGAATGGCGATCTGCTTCAAGTGCCGTGCTTCCAGCGGTCCGCCGCGCGCCTCCACGTTGTGCGTGGTGATGACGTCGAACAGGGCCGGGTTGATGTCGTAGTAGGCACCGCCCTGGAGGATGGCGAGCTGCTTGCCCTGCTGACCGCCGCCGGTGAGGAACCGTGCGCCGTCCTGGAAGTCGTCGCACTCCACGTGCGGACCGAAGAGCGCCCCGGGCGGTCGGTTCCCGCCGGCCCTCGCGTCGACCAGGCCGATGGTGCCCGCCGGAACGTGGACCCGGTCCACCAGCGTCACCCGGAACAGCTCCGTGTTGATGGAGTAGGTCTGTCCGCCGGCCAGCACGCCGATCTGTGTGCCCTGTTCCCCGCCGTTCAGCAGGAACCTCACGCCGTCCTGGAAGTCGTCGCAGGGCACCGGCAGCGCCAGCGCCCGGTTCCCCGGCCGCGTCCGGCCCGCCTTCGCCCTGACCAGGCCGATCTTGCCCTCCGGCACCCGCGTCCGGGGGACGACCTGGACCTCGTAGACGAACGGTGTCATCCAGTGGCGCCCGGGCAGGAGCGTGCGGGCGAGCACCCCGTGGGTGGCGTGTGGGGTGACCTGCGGGAAATCCGGATGAGTCCGGCCGTTCAGGCGCCGTACGATGCCGATGTGGCCGGGGGGCACGTAGCGGAGACTGAGCCGGCCGACGGCACCGGAGATCGCCAGGAGGAGTAGGAGAACGACGATGACCGTGAATTGCATGAGCCACACCTCTGTAGCGGTGATGTAGACCAGGAGAAAGAGCGGGACACAGCCCCGGGCGGGAGCGGGCGTCTCTTTCCTGTGCTTCTTCCCGCTCTTCTGATCGGGCGGGTCCGTTTTCCGGGTGACGCGGGGGGAGAGGGCCAGGACGCCGAAGACGTTCACCGACGCGTGGACGTAGAGCGCCAGTCGAGCGCAGACGGCCAGCGAGCACAGCGCGGCCAGGGATCCGACCAGGTAGATCGCCAGATCCACCCGGTCCGTCCACTTCACCGGCTCACCTCCTGTCCCCCCTGCGCAGATGCACGGCCAGAACCGTGGAAGTCCACTCGTCGTACCAGTGGTTGAACGGCTCGTTCTGCGGATTGCGCAGCGTCGGGTAGTACGCGCCGCGGGGGCCGGGCCCCGCCCGCTCCGTCAGCTCGTGGTAGAAGCGCGGCACCAGCGCGTCGGCGGAGCTCCGCCAGCCGCAGGCCACCGACAGCGCGAGGAAGTCCGCGTGCCGGTTGCCGCGCACCGCGGCCCGGGCCGCCTGGGCGCTCCAGCCCTGCCGTCCGTGCGTGTGGTCGGCCCATATGCCGTCGACACGGGCCAGGACCTCGACGGGGATCCGGCGCGCGTGGCGGGTGCCCAGCCAGCCCTCGTCGAGACGGCCGGCCGCCTCCAGCACGATGGCGGTGGTCTGGAGATCCGCGTGCGCGAAGTTGTGCTCGGCGAGACAGCCGTCGAGGCGTCCGAGGGAGACGGCCTCCGGCACCCGCACCGTCTGCGCCGCGGGTCGCTGGAGCGGAGCCGGGAACAGGGAGGACATCTCGTCCGGCGTGCTGCCGTTCCGGGAGGCGGTGTCGATGTCCCGCAGCCGGAGGAGCTCCTCCGGGCTCAGCAGCCGGCCGTCCCGGGCGTCGGCGTACCAGGTGTGGGCCAGAAGGTAGTTGCGCTGCCCGTCGAGCAGGACCGGGAAGAAGGGGCGCTGGTGGTGCATCGCCTCCAGGATCATGTCCGTGATGTCGTCGGAGTTCTGGGACTGCGGTGACATCAACACGATCACGGCCGTCGCGAAGTCCAACTGCTGGCGCCTCACCCAGACGTGCGAGTCCCCGGCCCTCAGGTCCGCGACCGACCAGACCCGCAGTCCGGCTCCTCTCACCTGGTCGGCGAGCGCGTGGGCGTACGCCGTGTCGGCCTTGTCGTAGCAGAGGACGACGGCGGGCTCGTCGGGAGGCACGAGGGGCCGGGGAGGTGAAGGCTGGGCCGACGCGATGTTCTCCGCGTGTCCCGGTGCGACGGATCCGCCGGGACCGGGCCGGACGCTCTCACCGCGGATGGCGGCGACGAGTTCGTCGACCTTCCGCTCGTAGTCGGCGGCGTCCGGGGTCCTGAAGTCGCGCCAGACCCGGCTCGCGGCCAGGGGCGGGAGAGGGGCGTCCCCGATCAGCAGCGGAATGAGCCGCAGCCGCCGCCGCGCTCCGGCCGTGACCAGGGC
This sequence comes from Kitasatospora sp. NPDC056800, assembly GCF_042789775.1. Lineage (NCBI taxonomy): Bacteria > Bacillati > Actinomycetota > Actinomycetes > Kitasatosporales > Streptomycetaceae > Kitasatospora > Kitasatospora sp. NPDC056800. Next base: position 17,804 of record NZ_JBHUAL010000157.1, read on the forward strand.
CGCGTACTCCTCGCGGGCCCAGGACGAGGCGCGTGAGGCCGGGCTGATGACGACCAGGGCACATCCGGCGTCCTCGATCGCCGCCTCGGCGTGGTGCACGCTCACGTCACCGGGCAGCACGTCCCACTCGTCGAAGAGGACGGTCAGGTCGCTCCGCCCGAGACGGGCTGCCAGTACCCTCGCCCAGTCGGCGTCCTCCCTGGCGTAGCAGAGGAACACCTGGGTCATAAGGCTTCGCCCCGCGGCCGTACCGCCCGCACCAGCGCGGCGAGGCTCACGTCGTAGGGCTCGCTGCCGGGATTCCGCAGGTCCGCGGGCCGGCGGATCCTGGCGAAGGGCGGCAGTTCCACGTCATCCACGAGCACGGGGATGAACCGCCGTCCACCGGTGTGCACGCGCTGGAGCAGCACCGCGTACTCGTCGCGGATCGCGGCGTCGTTCATCGTCGCGCTGCTGAAGAGCAGGAGCCCGTTGGCCGTGACGCGCAGGGCCGCTTCCTTCTCCAGGCTCTCCACCAGCCCCGGGCCGATCCACTCGGCCAGGAAGACCCGCAGCCCCTCGGCACGCAGTCCGGTGGCAAGGGTCTGCGCCGCCTCGGTGTCCACCGAGGCGTAGGAGACGAACGCGTCGTACGTGTCGCCGAGTTCGGTGGCGGCATCGGCGGCGGGCTCCAGTGCGGGTGGGGTGTCCCGGGGACGCCGTAGCCGTGACAGCCGCTCACGCACATCGACTCCGGTCGAGAGCGCCGTGGCTCCGGCCGTGAGCAAGGCACCGACCGCGCCGGCGACAGCGATCCCAACTTCCCATGACCCCATACCCGGAGGGTAATCCCTGCCCCCAAGAGCCGCCGGTGCTTTTGAGGTATCACCGGGTTTCTTCGGGGTGCCACGATCCGGTGACGGCCCGAGAGGCCGTGACGGACGAGGCCCCGGGCTGTCGACCGGGATGTCCGACGCCTCAATCACGCTGCTCGGAAGCCTCGTTGGCCGTCTGCCCGGCCGCGCCCGACCCGCCCACGCGCTCGTGGAGCGGGTCACCGTGCTCGTCGTTGCCCGTGAGGGCGGCGACCGGCGTCGCAAGTTCCGCCCGTCTCAGTACCCGATCGTGGCGGGAGAGGTCTTCGGGAGGGTGGTGCCGGTGCCCTGAACCGGCCTCCCTGGCGTCACCCCGGCCGTCGTCCGGCCGGTGCGTCACCACGGGCCCGCCCCTCTCATCCTCGGGGACTGATCCCCCGCACAGCCAGGGCGAGGAGCCGGTGCGCCTCGGCGGCGGGGGTCGGGTGGTGTTCGGTGGCGAGGGCCAGGCCCGTCACCAGCGCTACCAGATCGGCGGTGGTCACCTCCGGTGCCACCGCGCCGGCGCGGGCGGCCCGGTGCAGCAGGGGGTCGACGGCGCTTCCCAGGCGTGCCGAGCAGGCGTCGACGTGGTTCCCGCCGCCGGTGCCGGCCGGGAGCAGTGCGTCGGCCATGCCCCGGGCGGAGGCCGCGTAGGTCGTGAGCGCGCCCAGCCAGTCCAGGAGCGCGGTCCTGGGATCGTCGGCGTCGGCGAGGTCCGCGGCGCGGGAGCACAGCGCGTCGACCCTCCGGCTGAAGACCGCTTCCAGCAGGGACCGGCGGTCGGGGAAGTGGCGGCGCACCGTGGCCGAGCCGACGCCGGCGATGCGCGCGATCTGTTCGAGGGAGGCGTCGGCGCCGTGGGCGGCGACCTCGGCCTCGGCCACGGCGAGGATCCGCGCGCGGTTGCGTCGGGCGTCCGCGCGTTGGGCTGTCATGGCGTCGTCTCCGTACTTGCTAAGCGGCGGGGCCCTCCGTATCGTACGCGAGTAGAAACGGCGGGCCCCGCCGTTTTCTCTCCGGTGCCGTGTGAGGAGCTCGTATGAGCGCACAGTCAGCCCCCGTCCTGGTCGTCGGTGCCACCGGTCAGCAAGGCGGCGCCACCGCCCGAGCCCTGCTGAAAGCGGGCGTCGCCGTCCGCGCGCTGGTCCGCGACCCGGCGACGGCCCGGGCCCGGGCCGTCGCGGCGCTCGGCGCCGAACTGGTCACCGGCGACCTCGACGACCCCGCCTCGCTGGCCCGGGCCGCCGCAGGAGCGCGCGCCGTCTTCTCCGTCCAGATGCCCGACATGGACGGCCGGGGTTTCGAGGGCGAGGTCGCGCAGGCCGTCAACCTCATCGAGGGCGCGCGGGCCGCCGGGGTGGCGCAGTTCGTCCACACCTCCGTCTCCGGCGCGGGGCGGCACGCCGACTGGCCCACCGGCCGGTGGGCCTGGCTGCAGCCCTACTACGCCGCGAAGGCCGGGATCCAGGACCGGGTCCGTGAGGCGGGCTTCGCGCGGTGGACCCTCCTCAAGCCCGGCTTCTTCATGGAGAACTTCCACCCCTCCGCCGCGATCATGTTCCCCCGCGGACTCGACGGCGGGCTGGTGAGCCTGCTGAAGCCAGAGACCCGGCTGTCCCTGATCGCCGTCGACGACATCGGTACCGCCGCCGCGGCGGCCATCGCCGCACCGGAGCGCTTCGACAGGGTCGAACTCGAACTCGCGGGCGACGTCCTGACCATGGCGGACATCGCCACCGTGCTGTCCCGCGTCCTCGGCACCGCGCTCACCGCGCCCGACATGACCGAGGCGCAGGCCGGCGCCGCCGGAATGCCTGCCATGGGCCTTGCCCAGGCATCCATCAACGACCTCCCCCAGCCCGCCCGCCCCGAGTACGCGCGGGAACTGGGACTGCCCCTCACCACCTTCGACACCTGGGCACGAGAGCACCTCTGCGAAGGCCGGGGCGCCGCCGAGGCCGGCGTGACGGGATCAGCCCAGTCGCGTTGAGGGAGGCTTCTGTGGCGCTGAGCCCCGATGAGTGGGTGCTGCTGGAAGCCGTCGCTGCCGAGAGTTCGGGCCGGCTGACCGGAGAGCCGCCCCAGGCGCGCCGGACCGCGGAGCACGGGACCGTGCGCCGGCTCGTCGGAGCGAAGGTGTGCGAGTTCGCGAGCGCCGAACTGCCCGACGGTCTCACTGCCGGCGGAGCCCGTCCGGCGTGGGCGGTGCGGGTCGCCGACTTGGGGCAGGAGCCGCTGCGCTACCGGATCCTGCGGGACCGTCCAGCCGAGCAGCCTGTCGTACCGGTGGCGGCCGACTGCGTACCGGACACCACGATCAGCGTGCGTGCCTTCGGCCTGCCCCTTCTCGGTGACGCGCGTACCCTCGACGGCCTGAGAAAGAATCGGGTGGTCGGGTGATCACTCGTTCTTGAGGTCGTCGGCGAGGCGGCGGGCTGTTTCGGTCTCGATGGAGCCGCGTGATTCGATCTCCTCGCCGCCGCCCGCGTCGCGTGCCGAGGCGAGCCCGACCGAGGCGCGGGATCCTGGCCCGCGGCCGTCTGGGGTTGACGCCACCGCCCGGATCGGCAGGGAGGTCGGCTTGGCCGCGGGCGGCGTCAACTACCGCCTCGCCCGGCCGAGTCGCCGGTGGCACGTCCCCAACCGGACGGCGCCGGTGGGGCGGGCGTACGCGTTCGGCGTCCTTGTGGCGGAGGTGTGGCCGCCGGCGTCTGCCCGCCGCACGCGACGGCCGTCAACCGGCCCGGCGCACGGGTCGGGGCCCGGTCGGGCGGGGTTGCGGACAGCGCCGGCGGCGCCTGCAGCACGGGCCGCTCCCGCCGGTCGCGGTCATCGGCAGGACCATCACGACCACCGCGGACGGCTGTTCGTCCACCTCCCCGGCGGCCGGCGTCTCGCGACGGCTCCCGTCCGGCTGATCGGGCCCGCTGCCGGGAACGGCGCGCGCGGCACGGAGAAACCATTCCAGTCGCGAGGCCCTCAGGCCGAGCGCCGCCGCGAGCTGTTGGACGGAGCGGCGCTGTGGTCGGAGCACCCGGCCCCGCTCGATGTCGCTGATCGTTCTCACACTGACCTGGGAACGCCGGGCGAGTTCCTCATGCGTGAATCCCACTTCACGACGAAGCGCCCTCAGCATGCCCCCGAATGCCGAATCCCCTTGTTGTGCCTTCGACATGTCACCCCCCAGAATCTTGGCGCATGGGAGCGCTCCCACACCCATCGGGAGCGTAGCAGCACCTTATGCCCAGGTCAGCCGTGACACGCGGCCGTGGCTCATACCGGAACAACGGGACGTGACGGCCTTTCAGTTCGAGGCCGTTCGAGGCAGTCCGAGGCCTTCAGGCCGAGGCGCGGACCGTCAGTTCGGTCGGCAGGATCACCTGGCGGCGCGGCCGCCCGGGGTCGGCGATCTCCTCGAGCAGCAGCTTGACCATCAACCGCCCCATCGCCTCGGTCGGTTGGCGAACACTGGTGAGGGACGGCTCGGTGCTACGGGCGATGACGGAGTCGTCGAAGCCGACGACGGCCACGTCTTCCGGCACGTGCCGCCCGGCCTCGCGCAGCGCCCGGAACGCGCCCACGGCCATCAGGTCGGAGGCGCAGAACACGGCATCGAGGGTGGGCATTTCGGCCAGGAGCTCGCGCATCGCCGCGTAGCCGCCCGCCTCGGTGAAGTCGCCGTGGGCGACGAGCGCGTCCTCCGGAGCGAGGCCCGCCTCCGTGAGCGCCTCCCGGTACCCCGCCAGGCGTGCCCCGGCCGCTTCCATCGCGAGCGGCCCCGTGATGGTGGCCACTCTGGTGCGGCCGAGTCCGACCAGGTGCCGGACGGCCGCCCGGGCCCCGCCGGCGTTGTCGGCGTGGACGTAGCTCAGCGATTCGCGCTCGGACCGGCGACCGCCCAGCACGGCCGGCATTCCGAGCTGTTCGAGCAGGTCGGGCAACAGGTCGTCCTGGCGCACCGAGACCAGGAGCACCCCGTCGACCCGACGCGCGGTGAGGTAGCGCGTCAGACGTTCGCGCTCGTCCTCGTTGCGGACCAAGGTCAGCAGCAACTGAAGGTCTGTTGAAGCGAGTTCGTCGGAGATCCCGGCGATGACGTCCGCGAAGTACGGCTCCGACCTCAGTCGCGCCAGGCTCTCCGGGACGACCAGGGCGACGACGTCGGTGCGCGAGGTCACCAGGGACCGTGCCGCCTGGTTGGGTACGTAGCCGAGCTCGGCGACGGCGTGCTCCACGGCCTCCCTCGCCCGGGCGCTCACCTTGGGCGAACCGTTGATGACCCGGGACACCGTTCCCCGGCTGACTCCCGCGCGGGCGGCCACGTCCTCCACCGTCGGTCGCGCGGCAGGCCGGGCACCTCCGGGGCCCGGCCTGTCAGTTCGGGGCATGATCACACTCCGGTGTGGCTCACTCTCGGGAGTGGCCATCCTACACGGCGTGAGAGCGCTCCCATCGGCGCTTCCACGGGTGCTCCCACCAGCGCTCGCACGGGCCCGGCGCCCGTCGGCCGGTCGGGAGGGTCTCCGAC
>NZ_JBHUAL010000158.1:0-23003 GCF_042789775.1 Kitasatospora sp. NPDC056800
GGACGGTACGGGACCGTCCCCGCCGGCGCCCCGGCCGTCCGGGGAACGCGCGGAACGCGGAACAGGTGGAACAGCTGGAAGAGACCGGACAGGCCGAGCGGGGCGACCGCTCAGGAGGCGGGCACGCCGGGTTCGGCGCCGCGCTCCTTGAGCATGTCGGTCATCAGCTGGAGCTCGGAGGTCTGGGCGACCACCATCGACTGCGCCAGCCGCTTCTCGGTGTCGTTCCGGGCCTTGTCGACATAGCCCTGGGCCATCTCGACGCCGCCCTTGTGGTGCTCGATCATCAGCTGGAGGTAGAACACCTCGGCGTCCCGCCCGTTGAGCGTGCGCAGCTTCGCGATCTGGGTGTTGGTGGCCATGCCGGGCATCAGCGAACCGTCGTGGGCCTGGTACTCGTGGCCCATCTTCATCCACGCCATCGGCGTGGCGGTCGAATGCTGGGACAGCCCCCACTGGTCCAGCCAGCCCATCATCATCCCGCGCTGGTTGGCCTGGGTGTTGATGATGTCGAAGGCCAGGGTGCGGGTCGGCTCGTCGGCGGTGCGGTCCCGGACGACGAACGACAGGTCCACCGCCTGCTGGTGGTGGGTCGCCATGTCGCGGGCGAACCCGGCCTCGGGGGAGTCGTCCGCCGGGACGGACAGCGTGGAGGAGCCGGACGCCGAGGTCCCGCTCGCCACCAGGGCCGGCACCCCGAGCGCCAGCGCCACGGCGGCGGCCAGCGCGGCCGGCCACCACAGGCGGCGGCGGCGCGGGGCCGCGCCCTCCTCCGTACCGTCCAGGTCGTCCGGGCGGTCCGCGTCGGCGGTCACATCTGCCCCATGGTGCAGGAGGCGCCCGGCTCCTGGGTCTGCTTGCCCTGGACGTACTTGGTGAAGAACTCCTCCACCCGCGGGTCGCTGGCGCTGTCCACGGTCAGCTGGGTGCTCCAGGCGTTCAGGGTGATGGTGCCCTGCTCGTCCGGGTACGGGCTCATCATCGAGTACGGGGTCTTCTTGACCTTGTCGGAGAGGGTCTTGATGTCGTCCGGGGTGGCCTTGCTGTTGTACGTCACCCAGACCGCGCCGTGCTCCAGCGAGTGGACGGCGCGCTCGTTCTCGAGCGGCTGGTCGTAGACGTGGGCCATGCAGTCCGCCCAGATGGCGTTGTGGTCGCCGCCGACCGGCGGGGTCATCGGGTAGGTGACCTTGTCCTTGACGTGGGTGCGGCTCAGCTCGCCGAAGGTCTTCACGCCCGGGATGTCCGCGTTGGCGGCGGCCTGCTTGTCCTTCTTCTTCTGGTTCTGGTCCATGACGATCCAGGTGCCGGTGGCGATCGCACCGACCACCAGCACACCGGCCACCACCGAGGCGACGATCTTGTTGCGGCGGTCGCGGCGCTGCTCGGCGGCGCGCAGCTCGGCGATCCGGGCACGGCGGTCGAGGCCGTCCTGCTTGCCGCCGGGCTTGTTGGACTGCTTGGAGGAGGAACCCATGGTGGTCGTCCTTGTCCCCGCCGCACCGGTCGGTGGCGGCGGTCAGGTGGAGTGAGAGGAGGGACGGATCCGTCGGCGGCTGCGCCGGCGGTGGGTTCCGCTCAGGACCGGTGGACCTGGAGTTCGTGCAGGTCGGGAACCGGGTGCGCGCCGTCCAGCAGGCCGGCGGGCACCACCCGGGGCTGCGCGTCGGGCGCGGTCGGGGTCAGCGGTGACACGGCGGGCTGCGGCTGCGGCGGCGGGTTCGGCAGCTGGGCGTCCTGCGGGCAGTACGGGTGGCTGGAGCAGCCGTTGTTGCGCGGCGGCTGGCCGTCGGCGGTGCAGAGGATCCAGTGCCCCTGCTCCTCGGCCGTCCGGTGGTGGTCCGAGGGGTTCGCGGACTTGGCGACCTTCGCGGCACGGCCGGTGTAGGAGGCGTGCCCGGTGGCGACCTGGACGCTGACCACGCTGACCACGGTGACGGAGCTGGCCGGGGCCGCGGCCGCCGTCGGATGGCCGGAGCCGTCCACCGCCTTCGCCTGGCCCGCGCACGGCAGCAGCGTCAGCAGCGCGACGAGCAGCAGGACCAACAGCCCACCTGCCGGGCGGCCCGCGGATGCGGCCCTCCCCGGTCGGGGCGAACTGGGGGCCGACGCGGTCATGCGCACATTTAATCAGCCGAACGAGTGATGCGATGCCCCCCACCGGCCCCCATTTTCGGCGGCCCGTACGCCCGGATGACCAGGAAACACCCTGCTCTGGACACATCCGGCAAGCACGGACGGAACGGAAGCGGACGAATGGATGACGCGCCCGGGACCGGGCTCGCGAACCGGCAGGTGAGCGCGGTGGCCGGGACTTTCCGGTGGGTGACCGGTTGTCGCCGAAACCCGGACAGGGTCCTCGCGGGTGGAGAACAATGTCGTCAGCCCGGCCCGCCCGGGGGCGGCGCGACCACGGAACGACCAGGAGCCGCCAGATGAGCAAGCAGGGTGCACCGGCACAGCCGCACCGGCCGGACGACGGCTGGTGGGACGCCGTCTACGACGGTCCGGCGGGCACCCTCCCGGACACCCCGCACGCCGACCCGGGGGATGGCAGCGTGGACGACTGGTTCGACACGGCGGTCGGGCTCATCGGGCAGCAGCGGTCGGCGGAGCCGGAGGCGCGGCCGGAGCCGGAGCCGGAGGTGGCGGCTGCGGCGGCTGAGCCTGAGGTCGAGGTCGGGGCTCCCGCGGAGCCTGACGGTTCGGAGAGCATGGACAACCGGGACAGCATCGACGACTGGTTCGACACCGCGGTCGGCGTGATCGGCGGGGCGGAGGGGATCGGGCGACAGCGGACCTCCTCCGAGACCCACCACGTCCCGGCCCCCGCCTTCGCCGAGGACGCGCCGAAGCCCGCGCCGGAGCCGGAGGTACAGCCGGAGCCGGTACCTGAGCCCGAGCCGGTACCTGAGCCGGAGGCCGTACCGGTCCCGGACCCGGTCTCGCTGGAGAAGCCCACCCCGCCGCCCGCCCCCGAACCGGAGCCCGAGCCGGAGCCGGAGCCGGAGCCTGAGCCCGAGCCGGAGCCCGAGCCCGAGCCCGCCGCCGAGGCGCCGGCCGAGCCGGAGACGGCGGAGCAGCCGGAAGCCCCCGCGCCCGTCCCCGATCCCCGCCTGGCCATCCGCGCACCGCTCGCCGACGGCGGCGCCGCCGTCCCGCACGTCGGCGAGCGCCCGCCGACCTACGGACCCGAGCCGACGGCCGTACCCGAGGCGGACCCGGGCGCACTGCGCGCGCTCGTACCGGACACCGTGCTGGACGGCGCCCAGTACGGGCCGTCCGTGCTGCGCGCCACCTCCGTCCGGGGTGACTCCGCGCGCTACCGGGGCGAGCCGCGCCGCGACGCCCTGCTGGTCACCCGGTTCGGCGAGGGCCCCGACGGCCTGCTGCTCGCCGTCCTCGGCGGCTTCGACCGTACGGGCGGCCCCGAGGAGGAGGCGCTCACCGCCGAGGCGGTCGCGGCGGCCACCGGGGAGGCGTGCCACCAGCTCGCGGCCGCGATCGGGCGCAGCCGGGCCGGCCTGGCCGCCGACCTGCGCGCCGGCGCCCGCGACCGGCTCCGCTACGGTCTCCAGCGCCTGGCCACCGGTGCCGCCGCCCCGCTGCGCGCCCTGGTGCCCCGGGAGGAGGAGGACGCGCCGTCCCCGGCGCTGCTGCACTGCCTGCTGGTGTCGCTGGACCCGGAGGCCGGCTACCGGGCGGCCTTCGGCGTCGGCCCGGGCGGGCTCTACCTGCTGCGCTCCGGCCACTGGATCGACGCCTACGCGGCCCGCCTGCTGCACCACCCGGACGGCCAGCCGCCGGTCCCCGAGGCCCCGGTTCCCGGTCCGCGCCCGTTCCGTTTCCGGCTCGTCCCCGTGACGCCGGGCGACATCCTCCTGCTCTGCACCCCCGGTCTTGCCCGCCCCATCGCCGACGAGCCGGCCGTCGCCCACTTCCTCTCCACCCACTGGACCCACCCCCACCCCCCGGGCACCGTCGACTTCCTCCGCCAGGTCCAGGTCCGCGCCAAGGGCTACGCCGACGACCGCACCGCCGCCGCCGTCTGGACCGAGTGACCGGGGAGGGCGGCGGCGGGATGCGGAGCGGCGGGGTGCGGTCCCGGGCTGGTCAGGCCGGCAGCCGGCCGTCGAGGAGGAAGGCGGTGAGCGGGTCGCGGATCCGGGGGTCGGTGAAGTCGACGCCGTGCCCGGTGGCGTCCACCGTGACCATCGCCGCCCGGTGGCCGAAGGCCGACCGGACCTGACGGGCCCCGGAGTACGGCGTCGAGGCGTCGTAGCGGTTCTGGAGCATCAGGATGTTCCGCGGCCCGTCCGGGTTCGGGCGCACCGGCGGTTCCTCGGGGCGGTAGTGCCAGAACGCGCAGGGCCAGACGTTGCCGGACATGCCGGCGGTGAGCGGGTAGCGCTGCCGGTCGGCCGCGGTGCGGGCGGCGTAGACGGCGGGGTCGCGGGGCCAGGCGGAGTCGCCGCAGATCACCGCGGACTGGGCGGCGACGAAGTTGTCCGGGATGACCGACGGGAGGCCGCTGCCGGGGGAGCCTCCCGGCGGCGGGGCGGTGCGGGTGGCGGCCATCCGCAGCACCGTGGCGGCCAGCGGGTAGTAGCGAGGTTTGGTGAGCGAGGCGTAGACGACGGCCCGAAGGGTGTTGCCGGTGAGGGTCCGGCCGTCGGGCAGGCCGAACGGCGCGCGGTCGAGCTCCTCGGCGAGCCGCAGGTAGGCGGCCCGTACGGCTTCGGGGGTGGCGCCCAGGTGGAGGGTGTCGTCGCGGGCGGCGAGGTACCGGGCGAGGGCCGGGAAGGCCTCCTCGGTGCCCTCGCTGAACAGGCCGATCGCCTGCTGCTCCCCGCCGGGGGCGACCGTGCTGTCCAGCACCACGTGCTCGGCGCGGGTGGGGAAGAGGCTCGCGTAGACCTGGCCGAGGTAGGTGGCGTAGGAGGAGCCCAGGTAGGAGATCCGGTGGACGCCGAGGGCGGCCCGGATCCGGTCGAGGTCCCGGGCGGAGTCGGCGGTGGTGATGTCGGCGAGGTACGGGCCGCTCGCGGCGGCGCAGGCGTCGGCGATCCGCCGGGCCAGGTCGAGGTTGGCGGTGATCGAGCCGTCGGGGGCGGGGAAGGGGTAGTTGAGTTCGGCGGCGCGCTCCTCGGCGGGCAGGTCGCAGTGCACGGGGGTGCTGTTGCCGACGCCGCGCTCGTCGAAGCCGATCAGGTCGTAGGAGCGCAGGACGTCGGGCGGCAGGAAGGCGGTGGCCTCCCCGGGGTAGTCGAGGCCGGAGCCGCCCGGTCCGCCGGGGACCACCACGAGGTCGCCGCGGCGGTGGGCCGGGTCGGCGGTGCGGATCCGGGAGACGGTGAGCGTGAGGGTCCCGGCGCCGGGGTGGCGGTAGTCGCGGGGGACGCGCAGCGTCGTGCACCGCTGGCGCGGGTCGCGGGGGAAGGGCGTGCCGTTGGCGTTGGGGGTCGGGGCCGGGCAGGGCCCCCAACGGAGGGCGGTGGGCGCGGCGTCGGCGTCGGCCGTCGGCGGGGCGACGGCCGCGGGCAGGAGCAGGAGGGAGAGCAGCAGGCCACCGGTCGCGGCCGTGCGGCGCAGGATCGCGGTCATGCTCTGACGGTAGGTCGGCTCGGCGGCCCCGGCTTCGGAGCGGGGGTGGAGGTCGGCGGCCGGTTCTCCACCCGCCGTTCTCCACCCGGTGGTTGAGCCGAAGCCGAAGCCGGATCCGGGGCCGGGGCCGGAGCCGAAGCCGAAGCCGGATCCGGGGCCGGAACCGGAGCCGGTCAGGCCGCGGGGCCGCTCAGGTGCGCAGGAGGATGCCGGTGACGGCGGTGGCCTGGGTGAGGGCGGTGTCGCGGTGGGCGTCCGGGAGGCCGATGGCGACGGGGACGGCGAGGCCGTCGAGCAGGGCGCGGATCTGGGCCGCGCGGTCGGCGGCGGGGCCGGGGGTGAAGCGGCCGGTGGCGGTGCCCTCCTCGATGAGGGCGACCAGGTCGGCCTGCCAGGGGGCCTCGATCTCCTGCTGGCCCTGGCGGATCTCGGCGCTCGCGGGGGAGCGGCCCCACACCTCGACCCAGAGGATCCAGCGCGGGTCGCCCGCGCCCTCCGGCAGGTAGAGGCGCAGGTAGGCGTCGAGGCGCTGCCAGGGGTCGAGGGTGTGGTCGGCGAGGGCCTCGCGGCGGCGGGCGCCGAGCTGGTCCTCGCTCCAGCGGAGGGTCTCCAGCAGCAGCTGGTCCTTGCTGCCGAAGTAGTAGAGCAGGTGTCCGGCGCTCATCTGGAGCTGTTTGCCTAGCCCGGCCATGGTGAGCTTGGCGAGCCCGTGTTCGGCGATCGCGGCCCGGGCGGTGGCGAAGACCTCCTCGCGGGGGCGGGCCGGCCGGCGCGGGCGGGGGTCGGCCATGTGGGGTTCTCCTCGGTGGGCCGGAACGCGGGAAGGCGGCGCGGGGCTCGGGAAGCGGCGCGGAACGCGGGAAGGCGGCCCGGGCGGGGGCGTACGGCCCGCGCCCGGGCGGGGCGTCAGAGCGCCTTCGGCTGCTGCTGGGTGATGCAGTGGATACCGCCGCCGTTGGCGAAGATCTCGCGGGCGTCGACGAGTTCGACGGTGCGGCCCGGGTAGGCCTCGGCGAGGATCGCGGCGGCCTCCTGGTCGCGCGGGTCGTCGAAGGCGCACAGGACGACGGCGCCGTTGGCCACGTAGTGGTTGATGTAGGAGTAGTCGACCGGCTCGCCGTCCTCGTCCAGCAGGACGGTGGGGGCGGGCAGTTCGAGGACCTCCAGCGGCCGGCCCTGGGCGTCGGTGGAGGCGCGCAGCACGGCGACCAGTTCGCGGCAGACCTCGTGGTCCGGGTGCGAGGGGTCGGGCTGGACGTGGGCGACCACGACGCCGGGGCGCACGAAGGAGGCGACGATGTCGATGTGCCCGCGGGTGCCGAACTCGTCGTAGTCGCGGGTGAGTCCGCGCGGCAGCCAGATCGCCTTGGTGGTGCCGAGGAAGGCGTGCAGCTCGGCCTCGACCTCCTCCTTGGTCCAGGTCGCGTTGCGGCCCTCGCCGAGCTGGACGGTCTCGGTGACGAGGACCGTGCCCTCGCCGTCGACGTGGATGCCGCCGCCCTCGTTGATCAGCCGGGAGGCGAAGCGCCGGACGTCGGTCAGTTCGCTGATGTGCTCGGCGATGTGCTGGTCCTTGTCCCAGCGGGCCCAGGACTGGGCGCCCCAGCCGTTGAAGATCCAGTCGGTGGCGGCCAGCGAGCCCTTGCCGTCGATCAGGAAGGAGGGGCCGATGTCGCGCATCCACGCGTCGTTCAGCGGGCGCTCGACGATCTCGACCTTCTCGGAGACGTACGTGCGCGCCTGCTCGGTCTCGCCGGTGTTGACGATCAGCGTCACCGGCTCGTACCGGACGATGGTGTCGGCGACGGCGGCCCAGGCCTGGCGGGCGGCGTGCAGCTGCTCGGGGCCGTCGAAGGTGGGGTTGGTGGTGGGGAAGGCCATCCAGGTGCGGTCGTGCGGGTGCCACTCGGCGGGCATCCGGTAGCCGAGGGAGGCGGGCGTGGCGGTGGTCATCGTGGAGTCCTAAGCGGTCAGAGGAAGTAGAGGCGGCTGAGGGAGACGCTGTCGGCGGGTTCGGAGCGCAGCGGCGAGCCGTCCAGGGAGACCAGGCCGGTCTCGGTGACCTCGACGTGGCCGATGCGGGCGTTGCGCACCATGTCGCGCGGTCCGATGCCGCGGGTGTTCCGTACGCCGACCCGGCGGCGGCGGGTGGGCAGCCCGTCGGCGGCCTGGTCGAGGTAGGCGCCGTCGGCGGCGGCCTGGGCGACGAAGGCCACCGAGATGTCGGCGGCGGTCGCGCCGTGGGCGCCGAACTGCGGTCCCAGGACGAGCGGTTCGCAGCGGTCGGTGGAGGCGTTGGGGTCGCCGACCACGCCGTAGGCGGGGAAGCCGGCCTTGAGGACCAGTTGCGGCTTGGCGCCGAAGTGGTCGGGGCGCCACAGCACGATGTCGGCGAGCTTGCCGATCTCGATGGAGCCGACCTCGTGGGAGAGGCCGTGGGCGATGGCCGGGTTGATGGTGAGCTTGGCGATGTAGCGCAGCACGCGCTCGTTGTCGTCGCCGCTCTCCGTCGTCCCGTACGAGCCGGCGCCGTCGAGCGGGCCGAGTTCGGCCTTCATCTTCCCGGCCATGGCGAAGGTGCGGCGCACGGTCTCGCCGGCCCGGCCCATGCCCTGGGCGTCGGAGGAGGTGATGCCGATGACTCCGAGGTCGTGCAGCACGTCCTCGGCGCCCATGGTGCCGGCCCGGATGCGGTCGCGGGCCATCGCGGCGTCGCCGGGCAGGTCGGGCTTGAGGTCGTGGGCGGAGACGATCATGTCGTAGTGCTCGCCGAGCGCGTCCCGCCCGAACGGCAGCGTCGGGTTGGTGGAGGAGCCGATGACGTTCGGCACGCCCGCCATCTTGAGGACGTTGGGGACGTGTCCGCCGCCGCAGCCCTCGATGTGGAAGGCGTGGATGGTCCGGCCGTCGAGCACCTTGAGGGTGTCCTCGACGGAGAGGCACTCGTTCAACCCGTCGGTGTGCAGGGCGACCTGGACGTCGTACTCCTCGGCGACCCGCAGCGCGGTGTCCAGGGCGCGGGTGTGCGCGCCCATGTCCTCGTGCACCTTGAAGCCGGACGCGCCGCCCTCGGCCAGCGCCTCGATCAGCGGGGCCTCGTCGGAGGACGAACCGCGGCCCAGGAAGCCGATGTTGACGGGCCAGGCGTCGAAGGAGTTGAAGGCGTGCCGCAGCGCCCAGGGCGAGTTGACGCCGACGCCCCAGACCGGCCCGAACTCCTGGCCGATGATGGTGGTGACGCCGGAGGCCAGCGAGGCCTCCATGATCCGCGGCGAGAGCAGGTGGACGTGGGTGTCGACGGCGCCGGCGGTGGCGATCAGGCCCTCGCCGGAGACGATCGTGGTGCCGGTGCCGACGACCACGTCGACGCCGTCGAGGGTGTCGGGGTTGCCGGCCCGCCCGATCGAGGCGATCCGGCCGCCGATCAGGCCGATCGAGGTCTTGCGGACGCCCTGGACCGCGTCGATCACCAGCACGTTGCTGATCACCACGTCGCAGGTGTCGCGGACGGCGGCGGGCTTGAGGTGCAGGCCGTCCCGGGCGGTCTTGCCGAAGCCGGCCAGGAACTCGTCGCCGGGCGCCTGGGAGTCGGACTCGACCCGGACGATCAGTCCGCTGTCGCCGAGCCGGACCCGGTCCCCGGCGCGCGGGCCGTGCACGGCGATGTAGTCGTGCGGGGTGATCGCGCTCACGAGGGCACCTCCGCGTCGTCGAAGCCGGTCAGGTAGCCGGTCGCGCGGGCCTTCGCCAGGGCGGCCTCCTTCGCGCCGGGCGCGTCCAGCGGCCCGTCCACGAGCCCCGCGAAGCCGATCGCGACCCGCTTTCCGCCGATCGGCACCAGGCCGACCTCGACGGTGGCGCCCGGGTCGAAGCGCACCGAGGAGCCGGCCGGCACGGCCAGGTGGGTGCCGTAGGCGGCGGCCCGGTCGAAGGCCAGCCGGGGGTTGGCCTCGAAGAAGTGGAAGTGCGAGGTGACCGAGATCGGCACCCCGGAGGTGTTGTGCACGGGGAGCAGCAGCGTCTCCTCGACCGGGTCGTAGCCGGCGCCGTCGCCGATCAGCGCGCCGCCGGGGGCGTCGTCGCCGAGCGAGCCGGCGCCCTTGAACGGGTCGGTGACGACGGCGAGGCGGGTGCCGTCCTCGAAGACGGCCTCGACCTGGACGACGGTGACCACGTCCGGTACGCCGGGCAGCACCTCGTCGGCGGTGAGCACGGAGCGGCCGGCCTCGATGGCCTCGGCGAGGCGGCGGCCGTCGCGGGCGGCCTCGCAGACGGTGTCCGCGATCAGGGCGGTGGCCTCGGGGATGTTGAGGCGCACGCCCCGGGCGCGGCGGGCGCGGGCCAGTTCGGCTGCCGTGAAGATCAGCAGCCGGTCCCGCTCGGTGGGGGTCAGTCGCACGGTTCCTCGCTCGCGGTCGCCGGGGACGGGGGTCTGCTCGGGGCCTCGGGGCTGTCGGGGTCGATGTTAGAACGACGTTCAAACATCTCGGGGTCATTGAACCCGCAGCGGGCCGCCCTGTCCAGCGTTGCCGTTCCGCGGGCGTTCGGCCCGCCGGGCGGGGGACGGGGGTGAGCGGGCGGGAGTGGGGGGCGGGGGCGTAGAGGACCGGGTGGGCCGGTGCCCGGACCCCGGCGCGCGGCGGGAGCGGGGCAGGGGGCGCGTGGTCGGGCGCACGGTCGGTACGGGCGCCGGGTGTGCGCGGGATCGGGTGGGGGCTTCTTCGAAAACAGCCTCTGCGCTTCGCAAACCTGTCCGGCGCGGGCAGTTGGATCACGCGAACCACCCCGTGCCCCTTTCACCCCACGTGATCGGACGCACACTGTTGCAAACGCCGTCAACTGGGCATGAGGATGAGTGGTCAGAACGAGGGGGCCACCCGGCCGGCGGGGGATCCGGAGGCGGGGGCCCGGATTTCAGGGCGGGGGCATGTGTTGATGGACGGTCAGTCGCGATTCCCGCGGCAGCGGACGAGTTCCGGCGACGCCTACCGGTCCGGGCCGGTCCAGGCGCCGGTCGCCGGCACCGGGACGACCCTGCCGGGTGCGCCGGCACCGGGGTGTGCCGTGCACCGGAGACTGCACCTCACGCTCGATCCGGCGGATCTCGTCGGGGTGGGCGCGGTGCGGCGGCGGTTGCGTTCGGCGCTGAGCCACTGGGGGGTGCCGGAGCTGTCCGACACCGCCGAGCTGCTCTCCTCCGAGCTGGTCACCAACGCGCTGCTGCACACGGGCAAGGGCGCGGTGTTCGACGCGGAGCTCGGGTCGGACCACCGGCTGCGCATCGAGGTGCAGGACGGCACCAGCAGACTGCCCGGGCGGCGGCGCGATCCGGAGGGCGAGTACGCGACCTCGGGGCGCGGCCTGCTGCTGGTGGAGGCGCTCGCGGACTCCTGGGGCGTGCAGCTGCGCGGTGACGGCAAGGTCACCTGGTTCGAGCTCGCCATGCCCTGAGTCCCGCCTCCGGGCGGCGTGCTCCGGGCCGTGCGTTCCGGGCCGTGTGTTCCGGGTCGGCGGCAGGACGTACGATTGTTCGCCGTCGATTGATTCGCTGTCGAAGGAAGCCCAGAACAGAAGGCGGAACGGAAGATTTCCGGCCCGTTGGCATTGCCGCTCGGCCGAACATTGGCCAGGATGGTGGGAATGTGTGTCCACGTGCGGGAAGCAGCGGGGAGACCGAACCTCGACTGGCGACCGTCCGTCGCACCGTCCTATCCAGCACGACCCATCACAACGCCACGCGGCCCGTCCGGACGGTCGGCGCGGTCCGCCACGGCAGCGGCAGGAGCAGCATGCCCACTGAGCCCGAGTCGCCGGGGCCGGCGCTTCCTCCCGGCGCGGCGCCCGTCGTCGAGCCGCGGACGGTGGCGCCGCGAGCCGTAGAGCCGAGGACCGTGGAGCCGCGCACCGCCCGGCCGAGAGCCGTCGAGCCGCGTGTCGCCGAGCAGCCGGGCTCCCCGGAGCCGCGCACCTCCGGGCAGCCCGCCGCCGGCCCCACCACCACCGGGACGGGCCGGGCCCGGCCGCCCGCCCAGTCCTCGCGCCGCGGCTCCGCGGTGCGCCCGTCCCCGAGCCTCGCCGCCGCCCGGCTGGCGCCCGTGCTGTCGGGCGGCCTGCCGCCGTCCTCCGCGGACACCATGCCGGACTGGCTGGAGCCCGCGATGGCGGCCAACGGCATCGGCTCCTTCGACTGGGACATCCGCCGCGACGTCCTGGAGGGCGACCAGCGGGCCTGTGCGATCGTCGGCCTGGACGCCCTGGGGCAGAGCCGCTTCGACCGTACGGCCGCCTCCTTCCTGGCCATGCTGCACCCCGAGGACGCGCCCGTGGTGCGCCGCCGGGTCGAGCGCGCGGTGTCCGAGCTGGGCCAGTGCGGCGCCTACTACCGGACGGTCGGGGCGAACGGCGGCATGCGCGCGGTGCGCTTCCGCGGCCGGGTGCTCGCCGACGCCTTCGGCCGGGCCTCCCGGATGGTCGGCTTCGTCTGGGACGCCACCGTCGAGCTGCACAAGCGGGACCACGCCGACCGGATGGCCCTGCTGCGCGAGGAGCGCTCCCGGTTCATCAAGGAGGCGGCGCGCGCCCTCTCCGAAGCCGTCACCGTGCGTGACGTGGCCCGGGTGTTCACCGAACTGCCGCTGCCCGGACTGCCGCCGGACGGCCTGGTGCTGGCCTCCTTCGAGGCCGGACGGGCGCAGATCCTCGGCGCCTCCGGCTACCGCTCCGACTCGCTGGCGGTCTGGGACCGCACCGTGCTGCCGCCCGGCCACCCGGCCGCCGAGGCGCTGCGCCACCGCGCGCCGGTCTTCGTCTCGACCCGCGAGGACTTCCGCGACGGCTACCCCGAGGTGTGGGAGCAGACCAGCCGCACCGGCCGGGGCTCCTGGGCGTACCTGCCGCTGGTGGCCAGCGGCCGGGCGATCGGCGTCTGCGTGGTCAGCTTCGACGACGAGCGCGAGTTGGACGCCGACGAGCGCACCCTGCTGACCACCCTGGGCGGGCTGGTCGCCCAGTCGCTGGCCCGGGCCCGGCTGCACGACGCCGAGCACGAACTCGCGGCCGGCCTCCAGCGGGTGATGCTGCCGCGCACCGTCCCGTCCGTCCCGGGCGTGACCACCGCCGTGCGCTACATCGCGGCCGGCTCCGGCCTCCAGATCGGCGGCGACTGGTACGACGTGGTGCCGCTGCCCGGCGGACACGTCGGCCTGGTGATCGGCGACGTCCAGGGCCACGACGTGCACGCCGCCGGGATCATGGGCCAGCTGCGGATCGCGCTGCGCGCCTACGCGGCCGAGGGCCACCCGCCCGCCGCCGTGATGGCCCGCGCCTCCCGCTTCCTCGCCGACCTGGACACCGACCACTTCGCGACCTGCACCTACGCCGAGGTCAACGTGGACTACGGCGTGGTCTACGCCGTCCGGGCCGGTCACCTCGACCCGCTGGTGCGCCGCGCGGACGGCACCGCCGCCGTGGTGCCGGTGGCCGGCGGGCTGCCGCTGGGCATCGACCCGGACCAGGAGTACCGGGTCACCCGGTTCAGCCTGGACCCGGGCGAGACGGTGCTGCTCTGCACCGACGGCCTGGTCGAGGCGCGCGGCATGGACCTGGACGAGGGCATCGCCCGGCTCGCCCGGGCGCTCGCCCGCCCGCTGCCGGACGCCGGGCAGGCCGCCCGCGACCCGCTGGAGGAGCTGGCCGAGCGGATCGCCTCCCAGGCCGCCGACTCCAGCGAGCGCGAGGACGACATAGCGCTGCTGCTCCTGCGCTGGGACGGCCCGGCCGGCGGTCTGGCCGCCCAGCAGCTGCGCCGCCGGATCGGCCAGGCCGACCTGGCGCGGGTCGCCGAGGTCCGGGCCGAGCTGCGCGACGCGCTGCGCCGCTGGGGCGTGGCGGAGTTCATCGACACCGCCGAGCTGCTCTCCTCCGAGCTGGTCACCAACGCCATCCGGCACACCGACCGGGACGCCATGTTCACCGCCCGGCTCTACCGGGAGCCGGAGGCGGACGGTGGCCGGGCCCGGTTGCGGGTCGAGGTGGAGGACGAGTCGGACCTCTGGCCGACCCGCCGGACGCCGGGGGAGCAGGCCTCCTCCGGGCGCGGTCTGATGCTGGTCGAGGCACTCGCGGACTCCTGGGGCGTGGAGCCGCGCGGCTCCGGCAAGCGGATGTGGTTCGAGCTCAGCGGGACGTCGGCGGCCTGAGCGCCGGCCCGGGGCCCGGTCTCCGGCCCGCGGGGGCGTCGGGGCGCCGACGGGGGAGCGGTCAGCCGAACTGCTGCTCCAGGTCCTTCAGTTTGCGTTCCATCTCGTCCAGCCGGGGCAGCGTGACGGTGTCCTCCTCCAGGGTGAGGTCGATGGTGCGCCGCTCCGGACGGGCCGGCAGGCCCGGCTGGACGACCGTGCCCTCGGCCGGTTCCACCTCGCGCGGACCGGCGGGGCGCTCCACCTCGGGACGCTCGGCCCCGACGCGCTCCGCCGGCACCCGTTCCGCCGACACCCGCTCCGTCGAGACGCGTTCCACCCCGGGGCGGTCCGCCGCGGCGGCCGTCGCGGGCTCCGCGCCGGACCCCAGCCGCCGCGCGGTGCCGCCACCGCGCCGCCAGGTGCTGTGGGAGCGGTTGATCGCCCGGATCTCGGCCCGTTCCCGGCGCCCGGCCAGCTTGCGGCGCTGCTTCTCGTCGGCGCGCTCCCGCTTGTCGTCGCGCACCTCCTCGACCGCCTCGTCCAGGCTGCGGACGTTCTCCAGCAGCATCAGCGACCAGGCCGCGTAGGTCTCGCGCGGGGCGCGCAGCCAGCGGACGATGCGGATCTGCGGCAGCGGGCGCGGCACCAGGCCCTGCTCGCGCAGCGCGGCCCGGCGGGTCTGCTTGAGCGCCCGGTCGAACAGGATCGCCGCGGAGAGGGACATGCCGGAGAAGAACTGCGGGGCGCCGGCGTGGGTCAGGCCGCGCGGGGCGTGCACCCAGTTGAACCAGGCCGAGGCGCCGGCGAAGAGCCAGACCAGCAGCCGGGAGCCGAGCGCCGCGTCGCCGTGGCTGGCCTCGCGGACGGCGAGCACCGAGCAGAACATCGCGGCGCCGTCCAGGCCGAACGGGACGAGGTACTCCCAGCCGCCGGACAGGCCCAGGTTCTGCACGCCGAAGCCGACCAGGCCGTGGAAGGAGAGGGCGGCCGCGACGCCCGCGCAGCAGAACAACAGGGTGTAGGAGGCGCCGCCGTACAGGGATTCCTTGCGGCGGCGCCGTTCCTCGGAGCGCTCCCAGGAATCCGTGCCGGCGGTGGAGGAGGCGGACCCCCGGCTGCGGAGCAGGGCCACCAGGAGTGCGCTGACCAGCAGCCCCACGACCACGGTGATCGCCCATCCGAGCGGTATGTCGGACAATTTCATCGCCGAAACCAGCCTCGCTTTCCTGCGTCGCTTTTCTGCGTCGTGACGGCGGGGACCATCATGGCGGACGCGCGGCGAGGAAATGGCCGATTCGCCGTCAATGCGCTGAGGAGAGGGATTTCTGGCCCGGTTACCATCGCATTGTCATGCGAATATGAAGCGGTCTTTTCCTGGAATCGCGGGCTTTTCGGACCTGATATCGGACAGGTTTTCGTCAACGCCGCGTGACGCGCGGACAGCCGCCGCACATGTCCTTCGGATCGGCGGTGTAGACGAGGCAGCAGCTGGCCCGGGACCGCTCCAGGGCCGGAGTGCCACCGCCCCCGGGCGCCGGGGGCGTGAATCCGGCGCCCGGGATGAAGGGGGCCGGGGCCGGAGCGGGGCGGTCGCCCGCGCCGGGCGTGCGCGCGGGGTCGGGGGGCCCGCCGGGCGCCAGTAGCGCGGACAGTTCGGCGCGCGCCCGCTCCTGCTCCCCGAGCAGCCCGCCCGCGTAGCAGAGCCCCTCCACCACCGCGTCGGTGGCCATCGCCCACAGCACCCGGGGCCCGCGCCGCGCCTCCGGGCCGAAGGCGGTGAGCACCGGGGCCAGGAAGGCGCCCAGCGCGGACCGCAGGGCGGCGGCCAGCGCCGCCTCGTCCGGCACCGTCCGGGCCCACTCCGGGCCGACGGCCGCGGGCACGGTCGCCGCGCCCGCCGCCGTCCCGGGCTTCGAATCCGCCCCCGACCCGGCCGCCGGGTCGTCCGGAAGGCAGGCGAACTCGGCCGGGCGGACGGTCAGTTCGACCGCGTCGGGGCGCCGGCGCAGCGCGACGTCCCCGAGGCCGAGCAGCGGGACGCGCCGCTCCAGGAACCACGGCAGCGTGAACAGCAGCGAGACCGGCCAGACGAAGCGGTGCAGCCCGAAGCCGGCCGCGACGTCCGGGCGCAGCGGCTGCCCGTAGCGGGCGAGGCCCTGCCGGGCGTCGTGGGCGATCAGCTCGCGCACCGCCTCGGGGCGGGCGGCGAGGTCGGCGACGGGCAGCCAGCCGCCGCCGCGCCGGGGCGGGGCGCAGCGCACCATCAGGACGGGGGTGAGTCCGGACAGCCGGTGGTACGAGGGGGCGCCCGGGGCGCTGGGGGCGGGGGTGCGCGCCCCGGTGGCGCGGGGGACGCGCGGCCTGGGGCCGGGCCGGGTGCTGCTCGCGGTCATGGACGGCCCCATCGGGTCGACCGGGGCGCCCATGGTCCGCCCGGCGGTGCCCGGCCGGGTGGTGGCGGCGCCGGACGCGGCCGGACCGGGGCATGGCGGTGCCCGGGGAACGGCAAGGCGACCTGGCCGGGGTACTGCTCCCCCCGGCCAGGTTAGCCTCACCTTAGCTGATCGTCCCCCCGGTCTCGCTGGTGATGCGCCCGTCCGGGGGAGCACCGGTTGTGCGGAGGGCGTTCAGCTGGCGCGCGAGCCAGACCGGCACGCCGCCCAGGGCGTCCACCAGCCGGGTCGCCTCGGCCCGCAGCCGCGCGGCCTCGGGCGGCTCGGACACCTCGGCGAGCGCCGCGAGCGCCGGCGCCACCCCCACCGTGAAGCCGAGTTGCTCGCGCAGCCGCAGGGAGGCGTCGAAGCCCTCCCGGGCGTTCCCGCGCTCCCCGCGCGAGAGCGCCAGCGCGGCCAGGTGCCGCCAGGTGTACGAGCGCAGCAGCTCGTCCCCGCGTTCGCCGGCGCCCTCGTGCGCCCGCCGGTAGGCGATCCAGGCGGCGCTGCGGTCGCGCAGCAGGTTCTCGGCGACCAGTCCGCGCCGGAAGTCCAGCAGCGGGCGGCCCGGGGCGTCCGGCGGCAGCAGGGCCGAGGTGCGGCCGAGCGCCGCCTGTGCCTCGTCCAGCCGGTCGCGCGGGCCGAGGACGCTCGCCACGTACGCGAGGAAGCCGCGGGCGCAGGCGGCGGCCGCGCGCTGCTCGGTGCCGGAGGCCAGGGCCTCCGCCAGGCGCAGCGCCTGTTCCGCCTGGGTCCAGTTCGCGGCGGTGAACAGGCACTGCTCGATGAGGAGTTCGGCCCGCCCCAGGGCCGCGTCCGGGTCGTGCTCGGCGGTCGGTCGCAATAGTTCGGCGGCCTCCTGCCAGCACCCCCGGGACCTCAGCCGCCACACGGTGTCACCCGGCTCCTCCGCTGCCGCCCGCCCCCGCCCCTCCGGGTTGCTCGGGTCCCATCCGTGCTCCGACAACGCCACCTCCTTGTGTGCGCCATCCGGCATGGGCACGGACCTGCCCCTGAGGCCCTGTCGCCACGACCCGCACGCATGGCGACGACAGGGCGAAAGGCCCGCGCTGTGGCGGCAATTCAACACGGGGGTGAGCTTGTGCACCAGATCACGAGCGAAGGTTGTTGCTTTTGGAAGAGAAATGATCTAGGGGTGCGCGAGGGAAAGGGGCCGGAGGGGGCCGGTGGGGCGGCCCGGCGGGGCCGCCCGGTGGGTCAGGAGGTCCAGCCGGTCTCCATCAGGGCCTCGGCGGCGCCGTTCGCGGGCTGCGGCACGCCCGCCAGGTCCAGGCTGAACAGGGCCACCAGCAGCTGTTCGCCGCGCACGGTGGCCTGGTGCGAATAGCCCGCGAGGGTGAACATCGCGGCCGCCATCTCCTCGGCGTGCAGGGTCTGGAGCCAGAGGCACTCGACCGACTTCACGTCGGCGGGCTCGGTCCAGGTGTCCACCTGGGCGACCATCCGGCCGCCCAGCAGGGTGACCCCGTCGCGCTCCTGGGACTCGGTGAGCTCCAGGTCGTCGAAGCCGAGCCACTCCAGGTAGCGGGCGGCGGTGAACACCGCGTCCTGCGAGGTGCGCACCGGGTGCGGACGGAACGGCGCGCGGTGGCGGAACGGGCGGGAGCGGCCGGTCGGGGACGGTGCGGGCGGGGCCGGGGCGGGGGCGTTCGCCGGGTGGGCCGGGAGCGGGCGGGCGGCCTGCGGGCCGGGGGCGGCGAGCGGGGCGGCGGTGCCGGTGCCCAGGCGGGTGGCGCGGTCCACCGGCAGCCGGACGGTGGCGCCGCAGTTGCAGGTGAACTCGGGCTGCGGCCACTGGTCGGAGCGGCCGCAGTGCGGGCAGCGCATGCTCAGCCAGGAGTCCTCCCAGGAGCGGAAGCGCACCTGCACCGGCACTCCGCCGCGCAGCAGCGGCACCTTGAGCGAGGCCCCGCACGGACAGGGGAGGGAGGGCGGTTCGTAGAGGTGCTCGCGGCGGCAGGCGGGGCAGCGGATCGCCCGGGCGCCACCGCCGGGCCCCGTCCGCGCGGGGTCGTGTCCGGTGAAGTCGTCGGGCAGTCCGGCCATCGCGGGCTCCGTCCGTCGGTGTCGGGTGGGTGGGACGTCTCCCATGCTCCCCGAAATGTCCGGCGCAGGACGCGGAATGGGGCAATCCTCAGGGACGGATCAGGGGATCCTGCCTGCTCGGGTAGGGAAGGAATCCTTCCGGAGGGGGATGCCCGGCGGGGCGGACCGGGACGTTCAGCCGGCGGACCAGCGGGCCAGGTCGGCGGGGGTGTCGAGGTCGTCCGGAGCGGCGACGTCGGCGCACTCGACCAGGACGAGCTCCGCCGCGTGCGCCGCCAGCAGGGCGCGGGCCCCGGCGTCGCCGAGGGCGCCCGCCGCCGCCTCGGCGAAGTGCCGGGCGCCGATCAGCACCGGGTGTCCGCGCCGCCCCTCGTAGGCCGCCGCGGCCAGTTCGGCGCCCGCCCGGTGGGCGGCCAGCAGCCGGGCCACCGCGGCCGGGGTGACGCCGGGGGTGTCCACCAGCATCACCAGTGCCGCCGAGGCCTGCGGCGGCAGCGCGGCCAGGCCGGCCCGCAGCGAGGAGCCCATGCCCTGCGCCCAGTCCGGGTTGCCGACCAGTCGGCAGCCGGGCAGGTGCGCGGTGGCCCGGACCCGTTCGCCCGCCGCGCCCAGCACCACCGTGACCTCCGTGCAGCCGCCGGCCCGGACCACCGCCACCGCGTGCTCCACCAGCGGCCGGCCCCGGTACCGGAGCAGCGCCTTGGGCCGCCCGCCGAGGCGCCGCCCGCCGCCGGCGGCGAGGACCAGGGCGGCGACCGGGCCCGGTCCGGCGGGTGTCGGCGCTGTCTGCATGGGGCCAGCCTGCCCGGTCGGGGCCGGGGCGCGCATTGTGGGAAGCCACAAGCGGAGGCGGTGCGCGGCGGCCGTGCCCCGGCGGTTCGGCCGCTGGCCGGGGCGGGCCCGGCACGCCTGTACTGGGCCGATGAACACGGCCCCGTACAACCCCGCCCCGTACAACCCCGCGCCGCGCACCACGCCTCCGCGCACCACGCCTCCGTACGACACACGACCGCACGACATCGAGGCCCCGCCCCCGCTGGTGGACCGCTTCGGCCGGGTCCACACCGATCTGCGGGTCTCGCTGACCGACCGCTGCAACCTGCGCTGCACCTACTGCATGCCGGCGGAGGGGCTGCCCTGGCTGGGGCGCGCCGGGCTGCTGGGGGACGACGAGGTGGTCCGGCTGGTGCGGATCGCGGTGGAGCGGCTGGGGGTGCGGTCGGTCCGGCTGACGGGCGGGGAGCCGTTGCTGCGGCGGGGGTTGGCGGGGCTGGTCGGGCGGATCGCCCCGCTGGGGGCCGAGGTGTCGTTGACCACGAACGGGATCGGGCTGGCGCGCGCGGCGGCCGGGCTGGCGGCGGCGGGGCTGGGGCGGGTGAACGTCAGCCTGGACACGCTGCGTCCGGAGCGCTTCGCCGCGATCACCCGCCGGGACCGCATCGGTGACGTGCTCGCGGGGCTGGCGGCGGCGAGGGCGGCCGGGCTGGGGCCGGTGAAGGTGAACGCGGTGCCGGTGCGCGGGGTCAACGACGACGAGATGGTGGAGCTGGTGGAGTTCGCCGTCGGGCACGGGTACCGGATGCGGTTCATCGAGTCCATGCCGCTGGACGCGCAAGGGGCGTGGGACCGTTCGGCGATGGTGACGGCGGCGGAGGTCCTGGCGGCGCTGGGGGAGCGGTTCGACCTCGTCCCCGTCGGCCGGTCCGGCAACGCCCCGGCGGAGGAGTGGCGGATCGCCGGTACGGACGCGGTCGTCGGCGTGATCGCCTCCGTCACCCGGCCGTTCTGCGGCGGCTGCGACCGGGTGCGGCTGACGGCGGACGGGCAGCTGCGCGCCTGTCTGTTCGCGACGGAGGAGTCGGACCTGCGGGCGCTGCTGCGCGGCGGGGCGGACGACGCGGCGATCGAGGCGGCCTGGCGGGCCGCGGTGGCGGGCAAGGGGCCCGGACACGCCGTCGGCAGCGCGGAGTTCGTCCGGCCCGACCGCCCGATGTCCGCCATCGGCGGCTGACGGCGCGGCCGGGGCTGGGGCCCGGAGCAGGGCATGAGCGGGTGTGAGCTTCGACATGCTCGGCGGGATCGCGTGGCGTCGGCTTGACCTCCCCCCGGGCGGCTGGTCTGCTGGCTTGCCGTCAACCCGCCCCTGACCTCCGGAGTTCCCCGTGCCCGCCCGCCGCTCCACCCTGTCCGCCGCCACCGTGTTCCTGATATGCGCGCTCGCGCTGGTCGGCTGGCTGATCGGCGGCCGCGACCACAAGTCGACCGGCCCCAAGGCCAACGGCGGCACCGCCGCCGCCGGGGCCACCGGCACCAGCCCGCTGCAGAACCCGGACGGCACCAAGCCCGGCCTGGCGCCGCTGACCACCCCCGAGGAGCAGAAGGCCGGCCGGGACGTCATCGCCAAGGTCACCACCGCCGCCGTCGGCACCAAGGACGGCTACGACCGCAACGAGTTCGGCCCCGCCTGGACGGACAACGTCGAGGGCGTCCCGTTCGGCGGCAACAAGTGCGACACCCGCAACGACCTGCTGGCCCGCGACGGCACCGCCGTCGAGCACAAGGACGGCTCGGACTGCACGGTCACCGCGATGACCATCTGGGACCCGTACACCGGCAAGAGCGTCCAGTGGACCAAGCAGCAGGCCTCCAAGATCCAGATCGACCACGTGATGCCGCTCTCCTACGACTGGCAGATGGGCGCCAGCAAGTGGGACAAGGCCAAGCGCGTCCAGATCGCCAACGACCCGCTGAACCTGATCCCCGCCGACGGCTCGCAGAACGCCTCCAAGGGCGACTCCGGCCCGGCCTCCTGGCTGCCCGCCAACACCGAGATCCGCTGCTCCTACGCGGTGCGCTTCGCCCAGGTCTCGCTGAAGTACCAGCTGCCCGTCACCGAGGCGGACAAGAAGACCATGCTCCAGCTGTGCGGCGGCTGACGAAACGTCAATCCACGCCGTCGAAGGGCGGGCGCGGTGTGCCCCCGGTGACGGCCGGGCGCGGGCCGGGTGGTATTCGTGGGCGGTGGCCCCGATGATCTCCCCGCTCCCCCGGTCGGCCGGGCGCGCCGTGCCCGCCCTCGCCGCCGCCCTCGCCCTCGCGCTGTCGAGCGGCTGCACGGGCGCCGCCCGCCCGGCCGTCCGCCCGCCGCTGGACGAACGGGTCGCCGCCACCGCGGCCCCCGCCCTGCGCGCGCTCTACGACCAGCGGATCGACTGGCGGAGCTGCCCCGGCGAGGACGACGGCGACCAGGATGCGGCCGCCGTGCGGTGCGCCACCCTCAAGGTCCCGCTGGACTACGCCGACCCGGGTGGCCGCACCGTCGACGTCGCCCTCGCCAAGGTGGCCGCCGCCGACCCGAAGCGGCGGCTCGGCGCCCTGCTGCTCAACCCCGGCGGCCCCGGCAACTCCGGTGTCGACATGGTCCGTTGGGGCTGGCAGAGCTACCAGGGGCCGCTGCACGACCGGTACGACCTGGTCGGCTTCGACCCGCGCGGCGCCGGCGACACCACTCCCGTCCACTGCCTGGACGACCGCACCCGCGACCAGTGGAACGCCACCGACGACCCGGCCTACGACCACGCCCGGATCCTCGCCGAGGCCTGCCGCGCCCGGCACGCCGACCTGCTCCCGCACCTCGGCACCCGCGACACCGCCCGCGACCTCGACGTGCTGCGCGGCGCCCTCGGCGAACGCCGGCTGGACTTCCTCGGCTTCTCCTACGGCACCCACCTCGGCGCCCGCTACGCCGAGGAGTTCCCCGAGCGCACCGGCCGGCTCGTCCTCGACGGCGCCGTCGACCACAGCGCCCCCGCGGCGCGGCTCGGCATCGAAGCCGCCGTCGCCGCCGAGACCGGGCTCCGGGCCTTCGCCGCCGCCTGCGCCACCGAGGACGGGGCGGCCTGCCCGCTCGGCGCCGACCCGGCCGCCGCCCCGCAGCGCCTCGCCCGCTTCCTCGACGGCCTGCGCGACCACCCGCTGCGCGCCGCCGACGGCCGGACCCTCACCGCCGCGCTCGGCTGGGTCGCCGCCCTGGACGTCCTCTCCGACGGCCGCCGCTCCTGGCCCCGGCTGCGCGAGGCCCTCGAACCGGCCGTCACCCGGGGCGACGCCGACGGCCTGCTCGCCCTCGCCGACGGCGCCGACGGCCGCGGCGAGGACGGCCGCTACCGGACCCCGGCCGACGCCTTCGCCGCCATCTCCTGCGCGGACGGCCCGCCGCCGCCCACCGAGGCGGAACTGCGCCCGGCCCTCGCCGAACTCGCCGCCCGCGCCCCGCTGACCAGCGGGCACGACCCGGTCGGCACCCTGCTCGAAGCGGACTGCCGCCCCTGGCCGTACCGTCCGGCCGAGCCGCCGCGACCGGTCCGGGCGCCGGGCAGCGCCCCGCTCCTGGTGATCGGCTCCACCGCCGACCCGGTCACCCCGTACGCCTGGGCCGAGCGGCTCTCCGCCGGGCTGGAGCACGGCGTGCTGCTCACCCGGGAGGGCGACGGGCACACCGCGTACGACAAGAGCGGCTGCGTCCGGGCGGCCGTGACGGCGTTCCTGGTGGACGGGCGGCTGCCGGCGGCGGGCACCCGCTGCGGGTCGGACTGAGGTCGGCGGGGGCCGGGCCGAGGGCGGCGGGGGCCGACCGGGGACAGCGCGGAGGGGGCGTGCCGCGTTAGCGCGGCACGCCCCCTCCGGGGTCGCGGCCCCCCGGCGGGCACTTATACACATC
>NZ_JBHUAL010000159.1:0-22798 GCF_042789775.1 Kitasatospora sp. NPDC056800
GGCCTGCACCGCGTGGTGCAGGCCGTCGCCTTCCTGCCGGCAGTCTCGGAGGAGCTTGTCGTTCTCCATGCGGGCGAGGGCCTGGCCGTCGACGGTGTCGTCCTCGGGTGTGCGGGCAGGGCGCTCGCGACGGTTCAGGGCCGGTCGCGGAGTCTCCTCTTGTCGATCTTGCCCAGGGCGGTGAGGGGCAGCGCGTCCGTGAGGCGGATCCGCTTCGGCGCCCAGAGCGCGCCCCTGCGGGCGCGGACGTGCTCGGTCAGCTCGTCGGGGGTGGCACGCTGCCCCGGGTGCAGCACCACGGTGGCGGTGACGGCCTCGCCCCAGTGCGGGTCGGGGGTGCCGTACACGGCGACGGCGGCGACGGCCGGGTGGTCGGCGAGGACGTCCTCGACCTCGCGCGGGTAGACGTTGAAGCCGCCGGTGATGATGGTGTCCTTGATCCGGTCGATGATCGTGATCAGGCCGGTGTCGTCCCGGCGGGCTATGTCGCCGGTGTGCAGCCAGCCTCCTTCGAAAGCCGCTGAGGTCTGGTCGGGCTTGTTCCAGTAGCCGTCCATCACGAGCGGCCCGCGGACGCACAGCTCGCCGGGCTCGCCGTCCGGTACCGGCAGGCCGTGCAGGTCGAGCAGGGCGACCTCCACGCCGGGCATCGGCCGACCGCAGCTTCCCAGGACGTGCGGGTCGTCCCGGTGTTCGGCCGGGTCCAGGACGGTCAGCGCGTTGGGGGCCTCGGCCTGGCCGTAGTGCTGGCTGAGCACGGGCCCGAGGAGGCGGTGGGCCTCGGCGAGCCGGGCGGGGTCGGCGGGTGCGGCGCCGTAGAGGACCCAGTTCAGCCCCGACAGGTCGGCGGCGGGGAGCCGGGGGTGGTCGAGCAGGGCGTAGAGCATGGTGGGGACGACGAACGTGGCGCTCACCCCGTCGTGCTCGACCGCGTCGAGGACGCGGTCCGGGTCGAAGGAGGGGTGCAGTTCGAAGCTCGCGCCGCGCAGCAGGCCGGGTGCGACGAGGAGGCCGGCGGCGTGGGACATGGGGGTGGTGATCAGGAAGTGGGTGTCCGGCGGCCAGGCCCAGGTGGAGCAGGCCCAGGCGTTGGCGAGCAGGGAGCGGTCGCACAGCATCACGCCCTTGGGCTCGCCGGTCGTGCCGCCGGTGTAGAAGAGGTACAGGGCGGGGCCGCGTGGGTCGCCGGGGCCGGGGGTGGTGTCGGCGGCGAGACCGTCGAGTTCGGCGAGGGTGACCGTTCCGACGCCCTCGGGGCGGGCGCGGGAGGCGAAGCGGGTCTCGTCCACGACCAGGCAGCCGGAGGCGCTGTCGCGCAGGACGGTCCGGTCGGTGTCGGCGGTGGCCAGCGGGTGCAGGGCGGTGTAGCGCAGTCCGGCCAGGCAGGCGGCGGCCATGACGGTGAACGCCCGCGGGTCCGGGCCGCACAGCAGGGCCAGTCCGTCGCCGGGTGCGAGACCCAGCCGCCCGAACGCGGCCGCGGTGCGCTCGATCCGGTTCGCGGTCTCACCGTAGGTCCAGGTGCGCTTGGCCCCGTCGTCGTCGGTGAAGCGGAAGGCGGTGCGTTCGGGCCGTCTGCGCAGCGCGGAGAGGATCAGGTCGGCGTAGCCGGGGCTCATCGGGCTCTCCCCAGGATGGTCACGGCGGCGACCGCCTCCTCGATTCCGTAGAGGCCGCCGCCGTTCTCGGCGATGGCGACGCGCGCGCCGGGGACCTGGCGCTCGCCGGCCCGGCCCCGCAGCTGGGTGACCAGTTCGAAGACCTGCGCCAGCCCGGTGGCGGACACCGGGTGGCCGCGCGATTCGAGTCCGCCCGACGGGTTCACCGGAAGGGAGCCGCCGAGTGCGCTCGCGCCCGAGGCCGACCAGGGGCCGCCGTCGCCGATCGGGCAGAAGCCCAGGTTCTCCACCTGCTGGATCTCGCCGAAGGCGGTGGCGTCGTGGACCTCCGCCACGTCGACGTCCTGCGGCCCGAGTCCCGCCTTCTCGTAGGCGGCGAGCGCGGCCCGGCGGCCGATGTGCCGTCCGGCGTCGTCCGCCGCCCGGTCGGTGCCGGACAGCAGGACGCTGCTCAGCACCGCCACGGCCGAACCGTCGTGGGGGAAGTCGGCCCTGGTCACGACGACGGCGGCGGCGCCGTCGCTGACCGGTGAGCACATCGGCACCGTCAGCGGCCACGCCACCCGGCGCGCCGCCAGGACCTGGTCCGCGGTGAACGGCTTGCGGAAGTGGCCCCAGGGGTTGTGGACGGAGTGTGCGTGGTTCTTCGCGGCGACCGCGGCCAGCTGGGCTTCGGTGGTGCCGAAGCGCTGCATGTGGGCGCGGGCCAGGGAGGCGTAGATCTCCATGAACACCGAACGCTCGCCCTCGGGGACGGACAGCTCGGGCGGCAGGGGCTCGGACAGGGCGGCGAGCGCGGCGAGGGCCTCCTCGCGGTGGGCGACGTCCATGGCTCCGTCGAACACCGCCAGCCCCTGGGCGGGGTCGGCGCAGACCAGCTTGTCCACGCCGACGGCCAGGGCGACGTCCGACAGGCCCGCCCGGACGTGGGCGATGGCCAGCCACAGCGCGGTGGCACCGCCCGCGCAGGCGTTCTCCACGTTCACCACGGGCACGCCGGCGAACCCGTGCGGGCGCAGCGCGACCTGGCCGGGGATCATGTGCTGCCCGTCGATGGCCTTCTGACTGACCGTGGCGTGGAATACCGCGCCGACGTCGGCCGGGGTGAGTCCGGCGTCGCGCAGCGCCTCGTGGGCGGCCTGGCCAGCGAGGTCGCCGGCGGTGCGGTCGAGGTGGCGGCCGAAGGGGGTGGCGCCGACGCCGAGGACCAGTGCTTCGCGGTTCATGACACCACCCGGTTGCGCAGGATGCCGAGGCCGGACACTTCGAGTTCCACGGTGTCGCCGGGTTCCAGGAAGCGACCGTGTTCCAGCCCGCAGCCGGTGGGCACGGTGCCCGAGCCGAAGACCTCACCGGCGTGCAGCCGGGTCGACCGGGAGGCGAAGACGATCATGTCGGCGAAGGTGTGGTGCATGTCGGCGGTGGTGCCGCGGCTGACCTCCTCGCCGTTGACGCGGGCGGTCATGGTGAGCTTGTAGGGGTCGCCGACCTCGTCGGCGGTGGTGATCCACGGGCCGAGGACGTTGGCGTCGGTGAAGTCCTTGCTCTTGCTCAGGCCCAGGCCGGTGGCGATCTCCTCCAGCTGGGTGTCGCGGGCGCTGAAGTCGTTGAAGACCGTGTAGCCGAAGATGTGCGCGGGGGCGTCCGCGGCCGTGATGTCGGTGCCGCCGCGGCCGAGCACGCAGGCGAACTCCAGCTCGTAGTCCCGCACCGAGGAGTACGCGGGCCAGGTGATGTCGCTGTCGTGGCCGGTCACCGAGAGCCGGTTGGTGAAGTAGTACAGCGGGCGTTCGAGCATGATGGCGGGCAGCTCGACCTGGTCGGCCGGGATGCCCTCGATCCGGGCGCGGGCGTTGCGGAAGTGGCCAGGGAAGGCGCCGAAGTCCCGGATCTGCACGGGCCGGGGCAGCGGGGAGAGCCAGCGCACCTCGGAGGCGGCGGCCACGGCTTCCTCCGGGGCCTGTTCGGCGAGCCGGTCCAGGGTCCGTCGTACGGGGTCGCCGCCCTCGACGATCAGCTGCATGGTGGCCAGCGCGGGGGCGTGCTCACCGGTCGTCAGGTGGTGGGCGCGGTCGAGCAGCAGCAGGCGTGCGCCCCGGTCGAGGACGAGGGCGGTGCGCTCGGCGCCCTCATGCTCCACGGTTGCGAGTTTCACGGTGGGTTCCTCTCCTCAGCGGGGTCCAGCAGGGGTCCAGCGGGGTCCGGGCTCAGACGAAGGCGACGACGCGGGCCGGGGCGGCGCTCGCGCGGGCGATCTTGATCGGGAAGAACGCCACCCGGAACCCGGACGGCGGCAGTGCGGCGAGGTTGGTCATCTGCTGGACGATGAAGACCTCCCGCTCGCGGCCGGCCCGGTGGCCGTCCCACAGCACGGAGTTGTCGCCGCTCTCGTGGAACTTGCGCGCCATCACGGAGAAGCCCAGGTCCCAGCCCCCGGCGTCGGTGCCGAGCACCTTGGCTCCGAGGCCGGCCAGGAAGAGCGTCGACTCGTGGCTCATCCCCGGGTAGCGGAAGAACTCGGGGTCGGACAGCCCGTAGCGCTCCTGGCCGGTGCGCAGCAGGATCGCGCCGCCGGCCGGGACCGGGGCGCCGTTGTCGGCGAGGGCGGCCTCCAGTGCCTCGACGGTGATCGGGGCGTCGAGCTCGCAGCGCCCCCGCAGGTCCAGCACGAGCGCCTCGCACCACAGCTCGTCCAGGGCGATGTCGGTGATGGTGCGGGCCGGCTTGCCTTCGCAGGTCGAGCCGTAGTGCAGCGGGGCGTCCACGTGGGTGCCGAGGTGGGTGTTGAAGTCGGTCAGCGTCTCCGCGCCCCAGCCCTCACCGTCGGGCAGGTCCTCGACGCGGCAGTGCAGGGCGGCGGCGAACTGCTCGCGGCCCTCGCCCGCGGGGTGGGCGTAGGCGATGGAAGGCGCGATCACCTCGGCGAACGGACGCAGCTGCTCGGGGAGCAGCTCGCGGTCGGCGGGGTCCAGCGTCCTGGTCAGGTCGATCAGTTCCATGATGACTCCCCTTGGTTATTGGACGTTCAGCATAGAACTGGACAGTCAGCATAGGCAAGCGGTCGCCGTCCCGGTGCCAGCCGATCGGCGTGACAGAATCGGCCGCGTCAGACGGCCATGACCTTGGGAAAGGACGCCGCGTGGGTGCGACCCGCAAGCAGGAGATCTCCGCCGAGACCCAGCGCCGGCTGGTGGCCGCCGCCTGGGAACTCGCCGCCGAGGGCGGAGCCGCCGCGGCGTCCGTCCAGGCCGTGGCGGAGCGCTCCGGCATCAGCCGGGGCTCCGTGGCCTGGCACTTCGGCTCGAAGGACGGGCTGCTGAAGGCGGTCGTCGAGGAGGCGTTCCGGTGGGGCGCCGACTTCCTGCGCGAACGCCTCGCCGCCGCCGGGCCGGGCGCCGGTGTCGAGGTGCTGATCGAGGCGAACTTCGCCCTGATGTCCCGGCCCGAGGCACGCATCTTCTCGACGCTCCTGATCGAGGCGGTGAGCCGCGAGTCCGCCCTGCGCGCCACCTACGCCGAGGAGTACGCCAAGATCCGCGTCCTGTACGCCGACCACCTGCGTGCGACGGGCGCGCACGTCGCCGACCCGGAGGCCGTCGCGGCGGCGCTGCTCGGCGGCACCCTGGGCGTCAACATCCAGCACCACCTGGACCCGGATCTGGACCGGGCACGAGCCGTGACGGCGATGACCGGCATCTACACCGACGCGCTGTCCGGCACCGGACCGCATGCCCCGTCCGGCGCCTGACCCCCGCCTGGACGGGGGAGGCACCTTCGCGGCTGAGGAGGACGGCTTGCCGGGCGCGGCCGGTGAGGTCGCCGAGTTCGGCGTACTCCACTGCGGCGAGTTCGGTGGCGGTCCCGGTGAGGACGGCGTCGGTGAGGTCCGCGTCGCCGATTGCGTGCAGGGCACGGCCGGCGCGCTGGGCGGATTCGGCCAGGAGGCTGTATTCGACGTCGAGCATGCCCCCAACGAGTTTGTCGAGCAGCACCTTCTGAAGCTGGAACCGGCCGGCGCCGTTCGCGACGCGGGGGTGGCTCGCCGAGCTCGAAGTCGGTGTCGTCGAGGGCACCGAGTCCTCATCTTCCGGAGCGCGTCCACCGGCTGAATCCGGTGAATCCGGTGAATCCGGTTTCCGCGACCCGGTCGACGCCTCCCGATTTCGCGTGTTTGAATTGCCCGGACGTGTCGGTGGACGCCGACCGGGACGGGGGAGGAAATGGCCAGGGCACGGAGGGTGGAAATCGATGCCGGCGCGGGTGGCTCAATGGCCGTCGAGTCGAATCGTTCCATCGAGCGGACAAATCCGTCGGCCCGGCGTGATTTCCGCTGGTACTGGCTCGGCCAGACCGCGAGTGTCGTGGGCCATCAGGTGGCGATCTTCCTCTTCCCCACCACCGCCATCGTCCTGTTCGACGCTTCCGATGTGGGCGTCGGTCTGCTGAATGCGGCGGGCACCGCCCCGTACCCGGCTCTGGCGCTCTTCGCCGGCGTCGCGATGGACCGTCGGCGGCGCAGGCCGGCCATGATGCTGTCGACCGTGGGCATGATGCTGGCGCTCGCCGCGATTCCGCTGGCCGCCGCCGCGGGGGTGCTGGGAATGGCGGAACTGTGTGCGGCGGCGCTCCTCGCCGGTTCGTTCGGCGTCCTCTACGACGTCGCCAACCAGTCGCACCTGCCGACCCTGCTGCCGAGGGACATGCTGCCGCGGGCGAACGCCAGGCTGGAGGTGTCGACCTCGCTCGCCATGCTCGGCGCACCGGCCCTGGGCGGTCTGCTGACTCAGTTCCTCGCCGGTACGACGGCCCTGGCGGTGGTCGCCGCCGGTTTCGTCATACCGGTCTTCACGCTCATGAGGCTTCGCACCCCGGAGCCTCCGGCGCCACGGCGGCAGGGGGGTTCGATGTCCGCCGAGATGAAGGAGGGGGTCGCGGCATTGTGGCGGCACCCGCTGCTGCGTGCCACGACGGTGGCCGCCGTGCTGCGGAACCTGGGGAACGCGGCCGCCTCGACGGTGTCGCTGCTCTTCGCCTACCGGGCCCTCGGTCTCCCGCCCGGCACCGTCGGAGTGCTCTTCACCCTGGTGGGCCTCGGCGGGGTGGGCGGCGCGTGGATGGCGGACCGGATGCTGGCCCGCTTCGGTCTGGGCGCGACCCTCGTCACGGCCTGCGCCTCCGGAGCGGTGTGGGCCGCGGCCCCGCTGGCGCTGTGGTTGCCGGCCGTTCCGACCCTGGTGGTGGTCGGGGCGGCGGCCTCGGTGTGGGTGCCGGTGTGGAACGCCACGATCACCACCTTGCGGCAGTCGGTCACCAGGGCGGATCTGCTGGGCCGCGTGCACGCGACGTCGCGGACCATCAACTTCTGCGCGATGCCGCTCGGGGCCCTGCTGGGCGGGGTGGCCGTCGATGTCCTGGGCGGCGCCATGGGCCCGGAGGCCGGTACGGGGTGGGCACTCGTGCTGACCGGGCTGGCGTCGGCGGCCGCGACCGTCGTGTTGCTCCGCTCCGGGCTGCGTTCGGTGCGGGAGGTTCCCGGCGCGGGGACCGAGGGGGCGGCGTGAGCCGCCGGCGGCGGAGGCGCCGGGTACGGACCGGGGAACGTCCCGCGCCGTCGCGGGACGTTCCCCTGGTGGTCAGCTCTTCTTGACGGCGATCGCGTGGGTGACGGCCGTTCCCGCCGCGAGCAGAACCGCGGCGGCGGCGGCCAGCACGCCCGTGGAGCCCAGGACGTCCGCCGACTTCGACGCGTGCTGGAGGTCGGTCAGCAGGATGTTGACCGGGGACACGCCCTTGCCGAGCATGGCGGCCAGCAGGAGCGCCAGGGCGACGACGAGTGCGTAGCCCTGCCGCCGGAACACCAGCCGTGAGCAGACGAATCCGATGGACATGCCGGTGAAGGCGCAGGTCAGTTGGGCCTCCGTGCCGAGGGCCAGATCGGCGGGGCCGACGGTGTGGGTTCCGAACAGCAGCGGCAGTGCCAGGCCGGCCCCCGTCAGCAGCAGGCACCAGACGGCAGCGGTCGCGACCGATCCGAGCACCATTCTCAGGTGGCTGCCCGCGCTGACGACCACGATCGAGCGATGCGGCGGGTCTTCCAGGCCGATCAGCGTCATGGTCAGCCAGGTGGAGCACAGCAGCATGGCGCCCGCCACCGCGGAATACGTGGCGGGGAGCGGGCCGGTGTCGCTGCTGGTCAGCACGGCGGCGAGGCCGATGAACACGAGCAGCGGCGCGAGGTAGCGCTGGGAGAGCAGCAGAACCGTGAACATGTAGCGGACCAAGGGGATCACCGGGCAACACTCCCGGCGTCGGTGCGGGAGCCGTGGTCGTGCGCGGCCCTGGCCACCGCGTCCACCGACCACCGGTGCTGCAGCGCCGTCATCAGTACGGCGTCGGAGTGTTCCCGGGTCACCCGCAGGATCGTGTCCTGGCCCCGGCGGGCGGCGTTTACCACGCCCGGGAGCGAGTACCAGTCCGGCTCGGCCGGGACCGCGCCGTCGGCCGGCACGGTCAGGACCAGTTCGACCACCGGGGCGGGGCCCTCGGCGTGCGTGCCGCCCCGCCAGACGACCCGGCCGTCGGTGATGGCGTAGGCGCCGGTGGCGTGCGTCCCGGTGATCGCCTCGCGGTGGTCGGTGAAGACCACCGCGCCGCGTCGGGCGGCCACTTCGTCGATGAACTCGCCCAGGACGCCGTGGGCCGAGGCGTCCAGGCCCGACCACGGTTCGTCGAGGACCAGCAGGTCGGGCCGGACGAGCAGGGCCTGGGCCAGCGCGACCTTCTGTGCGTTGCCTTTGGAGAGTGTGCGCAGCGACGCGGTCGGGCCGCCCACGAGGGCCAGCCGGTCCAGCAGGTGGCCTCCCCGCGCGCGGGCGGCGGAGGTGGACATGCCTCGGATGCGTCCCATGTGGGTGAGGTAGGAGATCGCCGAGATGCGTTCGTGCGCCGTGAAGCGGTCCGGTACGTAGCCGATGGTCGGCGGTCGGCCCGACACCTTGCCGGACGTGGGCTGCGACAGCCCGACCAGGATCTTCAGCAGGGTCGACTTCCCGGAACCGTTGGTGCCGACCACGGCGACCACCTCGCCGGCGGAGACCTCCATGTCCACATCGGTGAGGATCCACCGTCCTCCGCCATAGCGTTTGCAGACAGCTTTGCAGTGTAACAAGTCAACTCCCGGCTGTGATGTCCATACTCACGCTACTACAGTGAGGCATCGGGTCGGCGCGGATGTCAACAAGACGCACGCCGCGGTCGGCGAAAAGGGTCGCAAGCCTGTTCAGTCCTTCTTCCAAGTGTTCACCGGAGAGGGAACTGCAGGACAGTCGGAGGTGGTTCCGCCCCTCCTTCCCGGCATGGAAGTGCAATATCGGCGTAAAGAGCGCGCCGAATTCCTGGCCGGACCTTTCGAGCAATTCGTCGCCGACGGTGAACGGCACATCGACGACGACGAAGAAACCGCCGTGCGGGGTTTTCCGGGAAACGTCCGGGCACCGCCGGAACGGCGATTCCGGACCGCGAAGGTGGTGGGCCGGATCGCGCTGGTGGATCCGCCGGTCGCCGGAGGTCGCCCGGGTCGGGCTGAAGCCCGCCTCCGGCAGGGCGTCCCCGACGACGGCCTGCGAGATCGGCGCGGTGTTCACGGTGACCGGCACGTCCACGGTCGCCACGAGGGCCCGGCAGCCGAGTGGCTCCGCCCGGTCCGCCGGCGCCACCGCGTCGAAGGCGGCCCGGTCCGCGGACAGCGTGTCGTCTCCCGGCCGCTGCCGCCCTCGACGAAGTCTCACTCCTCGGGCGCTGTGGCGGCGCGCGCCGCGCTCCGCAGGCCGATCAGGCCGATCGGGCCGCCCAGGCCGGGCGGCGCCGCCCGGCCTGGTCCGGCGCGTCCGTGACGGTCAGCCCGTATCCGCGGACGAACCCGGCGGTCCGGGTGTCCAGGTCGGTGACGCGCGGAAGCGGATGTGGTCGACGGTCAGGTTCTCGAAGGGGCTGCGGTCGGTGTTCACGGCGTGGCGCGCCCACCCGCCGCGGCGTCCATCGCCGCGATCAGGCTGTCGGGACGCATGTCGGTCCAGTGCTCGTTCACGTGGTCGATGCAGGACTGGCGGTCGGCCTCGCCGTGGACGGCCTCCCAGCCGGCCGGCACCTCGGCGAACGCGGGCCACAGCGAGTACTGGCCCTCGGCGTTGCGCAGCACGAGGTAGGTGGCGTCGTCGTCCTCGAAGGGATTGGTCATCGGTTGGTTCCCCCTGTGTGTTGTGTGGGTGCGGTGAGTTCCCGGAGCCGGTCCGCGAGTGCCGGGCCGATCACGCCGAGGGCCTGTGGCCGGGTCATCTCCTCGTGCCCGCAGGCGACTTCGTGCGTTCGCAGCGGGCCGTCGAGGTGCGGCTCCCAGAGCTTTGCCTCGAGTCGGTCATGGTCCCGGTCCTGACCCCGGTCGTGGGCCCGGTCCCGGTCGTGGGTCGCGGCGAAGTGCAGCAGCTCCCCGTTGAAGACGCCCGGGGTGAAGGCCTGGGCGGCCCGGGCGACGCCCAGGTACACGGCCGCCAGGTTGTCCCGGACCCGGTCGTCGAGCTGCAGGCCGGCGGTCTCCCGCCGTACCGCCTCGGCGACCTCCTCGGGCGACGGGGCGGCGACCGGGGCCAGGCCGGCCAGCGGATAGCCGTCCAGCACCGCGAGCAGACCCACCTGTTCGCCGGCCGCCTGGAGTTGCACGGCCATCTCGTGGGCGATCAGACCGCCCGCCGACCAGCCGAGCAGGTGGTACGGACCCTGCGGGGCGACCCGGCGGATCTCGGCGACGTACGCCGCCGCCGCGTCGGCCACCGTCGCCGGGAGGCGGTCCGGCCCGCCCTCCAGCCCTGGCGACTGCAGCGCGTACAGCGGGTGGCAGTCGTCCAGGTACCGGGCCAGCCCGGCGAACGACCAGCCGAGGCCGGCGGCCGGATGGACGCAGAACACCGGTGCGCGCCCGCCGCCCGGCCGCAGCGGCAGCAGGACGTCCCAGTCGCCGCCGCGCCGGGACCCGTCCGCGGCACCGTCCAGGGCGGCCGCCAGCTCCGCGACCGACGGGGACTCGAACAGCAGCCGCAGTCCGAGGTCGAGGCCCAGCACGGTGTGGACCCGGTCGATCAGCCGGGCGGCCAGCATGGAGTGGCCGCCGGCGTCGAAGAAGCTGTCGTGGACCCCGAGGTCGGGAGCGCCGAGGACCTCCGCGAAGAGCTCGCGCAGGACCGCTTCGCGTGGGCTGCGCGCGGCGCGGTCCGGCTGTCCGGAGAAGTCCGGCTCCGGCAGCGCGGCACGGTCCAGCTTCCCGTTCGGCGTGACCGGAAGCGCCGGCAGGACGATCACCGCGGCCGGGACCATGTGGGCGGGCAGCAGCCCGGCCGCGTGCGCGCGCAGTTCGGCCGGGTCCGGCGCGTCACCGTGCGGTACGGCGTAGCCGATCAGCCGCGGCTCGCCCCGGCCGTCCTCGCGGACGGTCAGCACGGCCTGGGCGACGGCCGGATGGTCGAGCAGCGCGGCCTCGATCTCGCCCGGCTCCACCCGGAACCCGCGCACCGAGAGCTGGTGGTCAGCGCGGCCCAGGAAGTGCAGCCGGCCCTCGCGGTCCCAGCGGACCAGGTCGCCGGTGCGGTACATCCGTGAGCCCGGCGGGCCGAACGGATCGGGCAGGAACCGTTGCGCGGTCAGCCCGGGCCGGCCGAGGTAGCCGCGGGCCAGGCCGGGACCGCTCACGTACAGCTCCCCGGCGACGCCCGGCGGCACGGGCCGCAGCCGCTCGTCGAGGACCCGCACGCCGGCGCCGCCGATGGGACGGCCGATCGACGGGCGGTCCTGGCCGGTCAGCGGCTCGCTCATGGTGGCGCAGACGGTCGTCTCGGTCGGACCGTACGCGTTGATCAAGCGCCGTCCGGAGCCCCACCGGTGCACCGCGTCGGCGGGCATCGCCTCGCCGGCCACGGCCAGGGTGCGGACCGTCGCCAGCCCGTCCGGCGGCAGGACCGACAGCGCCACCGGCGGCAGGGTCACGTGGGTGACCCGGTGCCGGGCGATCAGCTCGGCCAGCGGGCGGCCCGGCATCAGCTCCTCCCTGGTGGCCAGCACCAGTTCGGCACCGGACAGCAGCGCCATGCACAGTTCGGAGAAGGCGGCGTCGAAGCTCGGCGAGGCGAACTGCAGCACCCGGTCCGCCGCGGTGACCTGGAAGCGGTCGATCTGACGGGCCGCCAGGTTTGCGATGCCCTCATGGGTCACCACCACCCCGTTCGGGCGGCCGGTGGAGCCCGAGGTGTGGATGACGTACGCCGGATGGGCGGTCAGCAGCGCGGCGGTGCGGTCCTGGTCGGCCGGGTCGGTGTCCGGTGCCGCTTCGAGCGTCCGCGCGGTGAGCGGGTCGTCGAGCACCAGCGCGGCGGCCGGCTCCGGCAGCCGGTCGGCCGTCGAGCGCAGGGCGAGCACCCGGGACGGCCGGGCGTCGGCCAGCATGTGCCGGATCCGCTCGGCCGGGTAGTCCGGGTCCACCGGCAGGCAGGCGCCGCCCGCCTTGAGCACGGCCAGCACGGCCGTGACCTGCTCGGGCGAGCGCGGCAGCAGCAGCGCCACGGTGCTCTCCGGGCCCACCCCGAGCGAACGGAGGTGGTGCGCC
Source organism: Kitasatospora sp. NPDC056800 (assembly GCF_042789775.1). Lineage (NCBI taxonomy): Bacteria > Bacillati > Actinomycetota > Actinomycetes > Kitasatosporales > Streptomycetaceae > Kitasatospora > Kitasatospora sp. NPDC056800. Next base: position 12,268 of record NZ_JBHUAL010000159.1, read on the forward strand.
AGCCGGTTGGCCCGGCGGTTCAGCTCCGCGTACGACAGGGTGTCGGCGCCGTAGCGCAGCGCCGTACGGTCCGGTGTGCGCGCCACCTGCCCCTGGAACAGCTCCGGCATCGTTCGCGCGGGGACCGGCGGCTCCGGAGCGCCGGACCACTGCTCGAGGTCGAGCCGCTCGGGCGGCAGTAGCACGTCCAGGGAGCCGATCGGCGCCCGCGGGTCGTCCGCGACAGCGGCCAGCAGGGCCACCAGGCGGCCGGCCAGCGCGGTCACGGTGGCCTCGTCGAACAGGTCCGCGTTGTAGCGGATGCTGCCCTGTACGCCCGCCGTCAGGCCCTCCGGTGTGTGGCTCTCGCGGAGGGAGACGTCGAGGTCGAACCTGGCGGTGCCGGCGTCCACCTCCGGCTGGGTGATCGTCAGGCCGTCCAGGTCGAACCGCGGCGGCTCGGTGTTCTGCAGCACCAGCAGGACCTGGAACAGCGGGTGCCGGGACACCGAGCGGGTCGGGCTCAGCACCTCGACCAGCCGCTCGAACGGCACGTCCTGGTGGGCGTAGGCGGCCAGCGCGGTGGTGCGGACCCGGTGCAGCAGCGTGACGAAGTCCGGATCGCCGGAGGTGTCGGTGCGCAGCACCACGGTGTTGGCGAAGAAGCCCACCAGCCGGTCGAGGGCCTGGTCGCCGCGGCCCGCCAGCGGGCTGCCCACCGGGATGTCCGTCCCGGCACCGAGCCGGGTGAGCAGCGCGGCGAGCGCGGCCTGGAAGACCATGAAGGTGGTGACGCCCTCACGCCGGGACAGTTCGGTCAGTTTCCGGTGCAGCCGCGCGTCCAGGTCGAGCGGCACGTGGCCGCCCCGGTGGCCGGGCGTGGTGGGGCGCGGACGGTCGGTGGGCAGCGTCAGCTCCTCCGGCAGGTCCGCCAGGGCATCCTGCCAGTGGGCGAGCTGCCGGGCGATGGCGCTGTCCGGGTCGTCCTCGGTGCCGAGCAGTTCCCGCTGCCAGAGCGTGTAGTCCGCGTACTGGACCGCCAACGGCTCCCACCGCGGGGCGCGGCCCGCCGAGCGGTCCCGGTAGGCGGTGGTGAGGTCGCGGGCGAGCGGGGCGTACGAGGAGCCGTCGCCGGCGATGTGGTGCAGCACCAGGAGCAGGACGTGCTCGGTGGGCGAGATCCGGAACAGCGCGGTGCGCAACGGCGGTTCGACGGCGAGGTCGAAGCCGGTGCGGGTGGCGGCGGACAGCGCGGCGGGCAGCTCCGCGGCGGTGACCGGCACGGTGACGAGGGCGACCGGGCCGTCCTCGGCCGCGAGGATCCGCTGGTGCGGGTCGCCGTCGTGGTCCGGGAAGACGGTGCGCAGGGCCTCGTGCCGTTCCACCACGTCCCGCAGCGCGGCGTCCAGCGCCGCCGGGTCGAGCTCCCCGGACAGCCGCAGGGCCAGCGGGATGTTGTAGGCCCCGGAGCCGCCGTCGAGCCGGTTGAGGAACCACAGCCGCTGCTGGGCGTACGACAGCGGGATCACCGCGGGGCGTTCGGCGGGGACGAGCGCCGGGCGGGCGGTGTCCGCGGTGTCGAGGCGGGCCACCAGGCCGGCCGGGGTCGGCGTCTCGAAGACCGCGCGCAGCGGAAGTTCGACCCCGAACGCGGAGCGGACGGCGTTGCCGAGCCGGGTGGCCAGCAGGCTGTGCCCGCCGAGCGCGAAGAAGCCGTCGTCCGGGCCGACCGAGGGCACCGCGAGCAGCTGGGCGAAGAGTTCGCCCATCAGCTCCTCGCGCGGGTCGCGCGCCCGGCCGCCGGCGGCGCGGGCGGTGAGGTCGGGGGCCGGGAGGGCGTTGCGGTCGAGCTTGCCGTTGGCGTTCGTCGGCAGCGCGTCCAGCAGGACGAACGCGGTCGGCACCATGTAGTCCGGCAGCGTGGCCGCGGCGTGCGCGGCGAGTTCCGCGCCGGTCACGCCGTTGCCCGGGCGCAGCGCCACGTGGGCCACCAGGCGCCGGTCGCCCGCCGGGTCGGCCGCGGCGCTGACCGCGGCGCCGGTCACCGCCGGGTGGCGGGTCAGGACGTTCTCGATCTCGCCCGGCTCGATCCGAAAGCCGCGTACCTTGACTTGGTCGTCGGTGCGGCCGAGGTAGTCCAGGGCGCCGTCCGGGCGGCGGCGCACCAGGTCGCCGGTGCGGTACATCCGGGCGCCGGGCCCGCCGAAGGGGTCGGCGACGAACCGCTCGGCGGTCAGCGCGGGACGGCGGAGGTAGCCGCGGGCCAGGCCCGGGCCCGCCAGGTAGAGCTCGCCGCGGACCCCGGTGGGGACCGGTCGCAGCCGCTCGTCCAGGACGTGGGCGCGCACGTGCGGCAGGGGCCGGCCGATCGGCGGCGCGGCGCTCTCCGCACCGCTCGCCTCCTCGTCCTCCGAGTACCAGGCGGTCGCGTAGACGGTGGCCTCGGTCGGGCCGTAGATGTTGGCCAGCCGCGTGCCGGGCAGCAGGCGGCGCACCTCCCGGACCAGATGCTCCGGCAGTGCCTCGCCGGCCATCACCAGGGTCCGGGCGGAGAAGGCGGCCTCGCCACCGGCGAGGAGTGCGGCGAACACCGACGGCACACCGCTGACCAGGCTGCCCGACCAGGGCCGTTCGGCCAGTTCCAGCAGGTCGCGCACGATCTCGACGTGACCGCCGGTCAGCAGCGGAGCGAACAGCTCGAACACCGAGACGTCGAAGGAGAGCGAGGTGGCGGCCAGGACGTCCGCCAGTCCCTCGGCCCCGAAGCGGTCCGCGGCCCAGTCCAGCAGCCGGGCCATGCTGCCGTGCGAGACCACGACGCCCTTGGGCCGCCCGGTGGAGCCGGAGGTGTAGATGACGTACGCGGGCGAGTCCGCCGCGATCGCCGCGCACCGCTCCTCGGCGGAGCGGGCGTCGGCGTCGGCGGGGGTGCCGGCGAGGGCGTCCCGGACCGCGGGGTCGTCCAGACGGACCCGGGGCAGCACGGACGGCTCGGGCATCCCCGGTACCGGCTCGCCCTCGGTGATCATCAGGATCGGCCGGGCGTCGGCGCAGGCGAAGGCGATCCGCTCGGCCGGCTGGGCACGGTCCACCGGAAGGTACGCCGCGCCGGACTTCAGCACCGCGAGCACCGCGACCAGCATCCGCTCCGAGCGAGGCAGCGCCACGGCGACCACGTGCTCCGGACCGGCGCCGCCGGCGACCAGCAGCCGGGCCAGGCGGTCGGCCTCGGCGTCGAGTTCGGCGTAGGACAGGGTGCGGCCCGCAGAGCTGACCGCGGGCGCCGCGGGTGTGCGTCGGGCCTGCGCCGAGAAGCGCAGCGGCACCGGGTCGAAGTGCGCCGGGCCGGACGGCTGCGCGTCGGCCGGCCGGGGCCGCTCCTGCGGCGTCAGGATGTCGACGTCCCCGATCGGCAGGGCCGGGTCGGCGGCCAGCGCGCTCAGGAACCGGATCAGCCGGTCGGCCAGCGCGACCGCGCTCGCCTCGTCGAACAGGTCCGCGCAGTAGCCCAGGGTGCCCTCGACACCGGCCGGTTCGCCCGCCGGTGAGAGGGTCTCGCGCAACTGGACGTCGAGGTCGAACTTGGCCGTCCGCTGCGGGATCCGCTGCCCGGTGACGTCGAGCCCCGGCAGGGTCACCGCCTCGCCGCCGCCGGGCTGCAGCGCCAGCATCACCTGGAACAGCGGGTGCCGCGCCAGTGACCGCGGCGGCGCCAGCACCTCGACCAGCCGCTCGAACGGGACGTCCTGGTGGGCGTAGGCCTCCAGGTCGTCCGCGGCCACCCGGCGGAGCAGGTCACCGAAGGCCGGGTTGCCGCTGGTGTCGGTGCGCAGGACCAGGGTGTTGACGAAGAAGCCGACGAGCCCCTCGAGCGAGGCGTCGGCGCGCCCGGCGACCGGGGTGCCGATCGGCAGGTCGGTGCCGGCCCCCAGCCGGGTCAGCAGTGCCGCGAGGGCGGCGTGCAGGACCATGAAGAGGGTGGCGCCGTGCTCGCGGGCCAGGCCGAGCAGGTCCGCGTGCAGTTCGGCGGGCAGTCGGAAGGCGACCTCCGCGCCCCGGTAGCTGAACTCGGGCGGCCGCGGCCGGTCGGTCGGCAGCTCCAGGCCCTCGGGCAGCCCGGCCAGCCTGTCGCGCCAGTAGGCGATCTGGCCGCTGATCCGGCTGTCCGGGTCCTGCTCGCTGCCGAGCACGGCGCGCTGCCACAGCGCGTAGTCGGCATACTGGACGGGCAGCGGCGGGAACTCCGGTGCCCGGTCGGCCAGGCGTGCCGCGTAGGCCGTGCCGAGGTCGTGGGCCAGTGGGTCCATCGACCAGCCGTCGCCGGCGATGTGGTGCAGTACCACGAGCAGCACGTGATCGGTGGGCGTCAGCCGGAAGAGCGTCGCGCGCAGCGGGAGTTCGGAACCGAGGTCGTGGCCGCGGCCGGCCTCGGCCAGCAGCGAGCGTTCGAGCGCGTCGGCGTCGGTGTCCACCACGGCGAGGCCGGGCCGGGCCTGCGCCGGGTCCAGGATCCGCTGGACCGGCTCGCCGTCGACCTCGGCGAAGACCGTGCGCAGCGACTCGTGCCGCACCACCAGGTCGCGCAGGGCCGAGCGCAGTTCGCGCTCCCGCACGGGGCCGGACAGCCGCAGCGCGATCGGGATGTTGTAGGCGCCGCCGTGTTCCTCGAGCCGGTGCAGGAACCACAGCCGGCGCTGGGCGAACGACACCGGCAGCGGGTCCGGCCGCTCCATCGGGACCAGCGGGGCCTGCGCCGGGGCCGCCCGGTCGAGCCGCTCGGCGAGCGCCGCGACGGTGGGGGCCTCGAACACGGTCCGCACGTCGAGTTCGGCGCCGAACGCGGAGCGGATCGCGTTGACCAGCCGGATGGCCAGCAGGGAGTGTCCGCCGAGCTGGAAGAAGTCGTCCTCGATGCCCGCCTCGGGCAGCCCGAGCACATCGGCGAACAGCGTGCAGAGCGCCTCCTCGCGCGGCGAGCGCGGCGCGCCCGAACCGGCCTGCACCTCCCGGTCGGGTTCCGGGAGGGCCGCGCGGTCGAGCTTGCCGTTCGCGGTGACCGGAAGGCGTTCCAGCACCATGAACGCCGCCGGAACCATGTACGCCGGCAGCCGGGCGCCGACGTGCGCCCGCAGGGCCTTGGCGAGCCGCCCGGCCTGCTGGAACAGCAGCGGCGCGTTGGTGTCGCGGGCCGTGTCGTCCTCGGGGGCGGGCTCGGCCCGTCCGGTCGGCAGGAGCGGGCCGACGGGCCCGGAGGCGTCGGCGAAGACCACGTCGAGCAGGCCGCCGGGTCCGGACGGCGACCAGGTGACGGCCGTCCGGTAGCCGAGCCGGTCGCCCAGCTCGTAGAGCAGCGCCGGGTCGACGCCGACGGCCTGCGCCAGCCGGGCCCGTACCCGGGCGAGCGGTTCGCCCGCGTCCAGGGCGGCGGTGGCCGCCGCCTCCGGCCCGGTACGGCCGTCCGGCACGCCGGTCACCCGCAGGCTCGCCGGCCGGTGCTGCGCGAGGTGGGCCTGGAGGTCCGCCAGGTCGGTGAGGTCCTGCGTCCAGTGCAGGGTGGTCGCCTCGACCGGCGGCACCGGCGCGTCCACGGCGGCGTGCAGCACGACGTCGTAGCGGTAGCGGGTCAGCTCGTTGTGGGCGTGGCCGCGCTTGACGCGGACGTCGGCGCCGGCGAGGCCGTCGGTGGCCCGGGCGAACGCGTGGAAGTAGCGGGGTGCCACCAGTAGTTCCTTCTCCCGGTCCGCCCGGCGCCGGGCCCGGCGCCGGAGCTCGGAGGAGTCCTCGGCGTCGTCGGCGCGCGCCAGTTCGACGCCGGTGTGGAAGGTGTGCAGCAGGTCCAGGTTGCGCACGTCGCCCACGAACAGCGAACCGCCGGGGGCGAGCAGGCCGGTGAGTGCGGTGAGCACGCGCCGCAGGTAGTCGGCGTCGGGGAAGTACTGCACCACCGAGTTGACGACGATCGTGTCGAAGTGCCCGGCGGGCAGCCCGGTGAGGTCGTCCGCGGTCTGGGTGCTCAGCCGCACGGTGGGGTGGGCCCCCAGGTGGGCACGGAGCGTGCGGATCGCCTGCTCGGAGAAGTCGGTGGCCCAGTACGACTCGCACTCGGCGTACAACCGGGACAGGATCAGGCCGCTGCCCACCCCGACCTCCAGCACGTGCCGCGGGCGCAGTTCGCGGATCCGCTCGACGGTGGAGCGGCGCCACTCGTCCATCTCGTCCAGCGGGATGGGCCGGCCGTCGTAGCTGCTCTCCCAGCCGGAGAAGTCCGAGCCGAAGGCAGCGGAGCGGGCGCCGTCGTACATACCGTCGTAGATCTGCCGCCACTCGGCGACGTGCTGGACCGCCCCGGTCTCCTGGTCGGCCGGCCGCAGGCCGCCCGCGACGACGTAGGCGACCAGCTGCCGTTCGCCGCGGTGGTCGGTACGGGCCAGCACCTCGGCCTCGGACACCTCGGGGTGGTCCGCCAGCACCGCGGCGACCTCTCCGGGCTCCACCCGGAAGCCTCGGATCTTGACCTGATCGTCGCCGCGGCCCATGAACTCCAGCTGCCCGCTGCCGTTCCAGCGCGCGAGGTCGCCGGTGCGGTACATCCGGCTTCCGGGCGCGCCGAAGGGATCGGCGACGAACCGCTCGGCGGTCAGGCCGGGCCGGTGGAGGTAGCCGCGCGCCAGACCGGTCCCGGCCAGCCAGGCCTCGCCGGTCACTCCCGGCGGGACCGGCCGCAGCCACTCGTCCAGCACGTAGACCCGGGTGCCGGCCAGCGGCCGCCCGAGCGGCACCCGGACGTCGGCGGTGTACGGCGACCGCAGCTCGTGGTGGGTGGCGCACAGCGTCATCTCGGTGGGCCCGTACAGCTGGCGCACGACCGCTCCCGGCGCGTGCTCCAGGACGCGCTGGACCGCGATCGGCGAGACGACGTCGCCGCCGGTGAGCACCTCGCGGACGGTGGCCAGGCACTCGGGCGCGTCCTCGGCCACGACCCGCAGGAGCCCGGCGGTGAAGTGCACGGCGGTGATCTTCTCGTCCGCGATCAGCCGGGCGATGGCGGCGGTGTCCAGCGGCCCGGGAGGGGCGAGCACCACCTCGTTCCCGGCCAGCAGCGGCACCCACAGCTCGTAGTCGCTGATGTCGAACGCGTACGGGGCGTGCATGAGCACGCGTTCGTGGTTGCCGGAGTCCCAGCACGGGTCGTCGGCGAGGGCCACCACGTCCCGGTGCGCGACGGCCACGCCCTTGGGCAGACCGGTGGAGCCGGAGGTGTACATGATGGTGGCGAGCTGGTCCGGGTGGACGACCGGCAGGTCGGGGCCGGTCGCGGCGGCATCTGCCGGCACCTGGTCGGCCCCCACCACGACGACCCGGGCCTCGTGCCGGAACTCCCGGGCGAGCATCGCCCGGTCGGTCAGCAGTACGGACGCCGCGGTGTCGGCCATGACGTATTCGAGCCGCTCCGCCGGGTACGCCTCGTGCAGCGGGACGCAGACGCCGCCGGCCTTCCAGACGGCGAGCATCGACACGACCAGTTCGGGGGAGCGCTCCAGGAAGACCGCGACCCGGCTCTCCGGTCCGACGCCCTGAGCCGTCAGGGAGCGGGCCAACGCGTCGGCCCGCCGGTCCACGTCCCGGTAGGTCAACTTCCGCTCCCCGGCGCGCAGGGCGACCCCGTCGGGGTGCTCCGCGGCCGTGCGGGAGAACCGGACGTGCAGCACCTCCTCGGCGCCGGTGACCAGCGCGGGGGTACCGGCGAGCAGCCGACGGCGTTCGTCCTCGCCGAGGATCTCCACGGCTCCGATCCGTCGGCGCGGGTCGGCCGCGACGGCCCGGAGGAAGCGGGTCAGCCGCTCGACGACGGTCTCGACCGTGGTGCGGTCGAAGATGTCGGTGCGGTACTCGACGGTGCCCTGGACGCCGTCCGCGAGCCGACCCTCGCGGAACCGCTCGGAGAGGTTGAACGCCAGGTCGAACTTGGCCGACGGCAGCGGCTCCTCGGCCAGGGTCACGTCCAGGTCGGCGAAGCGGAGCTCGGCGTCGGGGGTGTTCTGCAGCGCGAGGAAGACCTGGAAGAGCGGGTGCTGGGAGAGCGAGCGCTCGGGCTTGAGGATCTCGACCAGGCGCTCGAACGGGAGGTCCTGGTGGGCGTAGGCGGCCAGGGCGTTGTCCCGGACCGCCGTCAGCAGCTCGGTGAAGCGGGGGTCGCCCGACGTACGGGTGCGCAGTACCAGGGTGTTGACGAAGAAGCCGATCAGGTCCTCGAGGGCGGCGTCCGTTCGTCCCGAGATGGGCGAGCCGATTGGGATGTCGGTGCCCGCGCCGAGCCGGGTGCACAGGGCGGCCAGCGCGGCCTGCAGCACCATGAAGAGGCTGGCGTTGTGCCGGTGGGCGAGGTCGAGCAGCTGCTGGTGGAGTTCGGCGTCCAGGCTGAGGCCGACCGTCTCGCCGTGGAAGCCGGCCTCGCGCGAGCGCGGCCGGTCCGTCGGCAGCACGGTCTGCTCGGGCAGTGCGCGCAGCGCGTCCTGCCAGAAGCCGGTCTGCGCCGCGAGGACGCTCGCCGGGTCGTCGGGCCCGCCGAGGACCTCGCGCTGCCACAGGGTGTAGTCCGCGTACTGGACCGGGAGCGGACGCCAACCTGGCTCCTGGCCGCGGCTCCTGCTGCGGTAGGCCTGGGCGAGGTCGCGGGCGAGCACGGTCAGGGACCAGCCGTCGGCGGCGATGTGGTGCTGGACGACCAGCAGCACGTGCTCGGTCGGCGACAGTGCGAACAGGTGGGCGCGCAGGGGGGCTTCACGGGTGAGGTCGAAGGCCTCGGCCGCGGCGGCGCGCAGCCGGCCGGGCAGGTCCTCCTCGCCGGTGTCCGTCACGGTCAGGACGGGACGGGCCTCCCGCGGGTCGAGGACGAGCTGGTGGGGCTCGCCGTCGACCTCGGGGAAGACGGTGCGCAGGGCTTCGTGGCGGGCGGCCACATCGGCGAGGGCCTCGGCGAGCGCCGTGCGGTCCAGTTCGCCGCGCAGTCGCAGCACGCTCTGCATGTGGTACGCGGAGCCGTCGTCCGCCAGCCGGTTGATGAACCAGAGCCGGCGCTGCCCGAAGGACAGCGGGATCCGCGTGGGTCGTGCGGCGGGGGCGAGGGGCGTGCGCGCGCCGGCCGAGCCGTCGATCCTGGCGGCGAGGGCGGCGACGGTGGGCGCCTCGAAGAGGGTGCGCACCGGGATCTCCACGCGCAGCCGCGAGCGCAGGGCGTTCACCAGGCGGGTGGCGAGCAGGGAGTGGCCGCCGAGCTGGAAGAAGTCGTCGTCCAGCCCGACCCGGGACACTTCGAGGACCTCGGCGAACAGCTCGCAGAGGATTTCCTCCTGCGGGGTGCGCGGCCTGCGTCCGGGCCCGGCCGGGCCGAGGTCGGGGGCCGGAAGTGCCTTGCGGTCCAACTTGCCGTTGGGGGTGAGCGGCAGCACGTCGAGCACGGTCAGGACGGCCGGGACCATGTGGCCGGGCAGCCGGCGGGCGAGGTGGTCGCGCAGCGCGGCCGGGTCCGGAGCGGTGCCGGGGACGGGCACGGCGTAGCCGGTCAGGGCCGGCCCGCCGGAGCCGAGGTCCCGGACCACGACGGCGGCCTGGGCCACCTCGAGGTGGTCGGTGAGCGCGTGCTCGACCTCGCCGAGCTCGATCCGGAATCCGCGGACCTTGACCTGGCCGTCGGTGCGGCCGAGGTACTCCAGGCTGCCGTCGTCGCGCCAGCGGACCAGGTCGCCGGTGCGGTACATCCGGGATCCGGGCGGGCCGAAGGGGTCGGCCACGAAGCGTTCGGCGGTCAGCCCGGGCCGGTTCAGGTACCCGCGGGCCACGCCGGCGCCCGCGATGAACAGCTCGCCGGTGGCGCCGGTGGGCGCGGGGCGCAGCGCGCGATCGAGTACGTAGGTGCGGGTGTTCGCGAGCGGGCGTCCGATCGGCGGACGGCCGGGAAGCGCCGGGTCGACGGTGGCCGCCGTCGACCAGATGGTGGTCTCGGTCGGGCCGTAGACGTTGGTGACCTCGGCGGCGGCCTCGCCCAGTTCCCGGGCCAGGCCCTCGGGCAGCGCCTCGCCGCCGACCAGCACCTTCAGTCCCGTCAGGCCGTCCGGGCCGTGGTCCAGCATGCTGCGCCACAGTGTGGGCGTGGCCTGGACGGCCGTCACTCCGGCGTCGGTGATCAGCTGCTTGAGCGTCTGCGGGTCGTGCGCGCCGTCCTGCCCCGCGAGGACCAGCTCGCCGCCGGACAGCAGCGGCAGCAGCAGTTCCAGGTTGGCGATGTCGAAGCCGAAGGTGGTGACCGCGAGCATGCGGTCGTCGGGGCCGAAGTCCAGCCGCTCCTGGAAGTCCGTCAGCAGGTTGACGAGGTTCTCGCCCGGGATCACCGTGCCCTTGGGCAGTCCGGTCGAGCCGGACGTGTAGATCACATACGCGGGGCTGAGCGGGTGGGGGCGGGTGGGACGGTCATTCGCCATGGGATCCCTCGCTGAGGACGGCAGGGTGGAGCACAGAGCGGTGCGGGGGCGCCGGGCCCGGGCCGGTCGCGGCC
>NZ_JBHUAL010000160.1:0-22715 GCF_042789775.1 Kitasatospora sp. NPDC056800
GGCGTGCTCCGTGCTGCTCGTTCCCCGGCTCAGCCGAACCAGGGGAATACCGGAGGCCTAGTGGTCCCCTTTGGGGGGTGTGGTGGTGGGGTCGCTCCCTTTCGGGGGCTCGGCCGCCTTGGTGTACAGCTGGATCTGGGTGTTCGGGTCGACCTGGGTGCCGGCCGGCGGGTTGCTCTGGAGGATCGTCGCGTTCGGGTCCGGGGGACCGCTGACCACGACGTAGGTCAGGCCGAGCGCCTTCAGCTGGTCGGCGGCGGCGCCCAGCTTGACGTTCGCCAGCGGCGGGACCTGGGGCTTGTCCTGCGCCTTGAAGATCGTCAGCGAGATCTTGCTGTTGGCCGGGGCCTTGGTGTTGGCCGGGATCGACTGCGAGGCGACGGTGTTGACCTTGCTCGGGTCGGGGGCCGGGGCGGTCTTCGAGACGTCCACCTGGAAGCCGAGGCCCTGGAGGGTCGCCTGCGCGTCCTCCTTCTGGGCCCCGGCCACGTTCGGGACGGTCACCTTGGCCTTGCCCTGCGACACGGTCAGCTTGATCGGGGCGCTCGGGTCGACGGCCGCGTTGGGCGCCGGGTCCTGGGCGGTGACGGTGTCCTGCGCGGCGGTGTCGTCGTCCTTGTACTCGGTGGTCACGTTGGTGAAGCCGAGGTCGGCGAGCGCCTTGGTGGCCTGGTCCTTGGGCTTGCCGACCACACCGGGGACCTGCGCCTTGGCCGGGCCCGAGGAGACCTGCACCGTGATGGTGGAGGTCTCGGCGACCTGGGTGCCGGACTGCGGGGTCTGGGTGCAGACCTGGTCCTTCTTGATGTTGGTGTCCGGGCAGGCGATCTTGTCGCCCTCGGTCACCACGAGCTTGGCACCGGCCGCGGCGGCGGCCGTCTTGGCCTCCGCCAGGGTCTTGCCGACCAGGTTCGGCGCGGTGACCTTCGCGGTCTCCTTGGTGCCCTTGTCGGCGAACATCGCCTGGGCGACGAAGAAGGTGCCGACCAGGACCAGCACGGCGGCCACCGCCAGCACGATCCAGGAGGTGTTGCTCTTCTTCGGCGGGTCCTCGCCCCGTCGGCCCCCGCCGCGGCCGTAGCCGTCGTCGTAGCCGTCGTTGCCGCCCGCCTGGCCGGCGTAGGTCTGGCCGTAGCCGTCGTCCTGGTAGCCGCCCTGCTGCCCGTAGCCGGGCTGCCCGGAGGCCTGCGGCAGGACGGTGGTCGGGCCGCCGGGCTGCTGCGGCAGCACGTTGGTCTGGCCGTACGGGTCGTGCTGCTGCGGGTAGCCGTTCTGGTCGTAGCCGTAGCCGCCCGGGCCCATGCCGTACGCGGCCTGCTGGGCGGCGGCCACCGGCAGGCCGTCGAGGAAGCGCTCGATGTCGTCGCGCATCTCGTCGGCGCTCTGGTAGCGGTAGTCGCGGTCCTTGGCGAGCGCCTTCAGCACGATCGCGTCGACCTCGGGGCGCACCTCGGGGTCGAAGACCGACGGCGGCTGCGGCTCCTCCCGGACGTGCTGGTAGGCCACCGCGACGGGCGAGTCGCCGACGAACGGCGGGCGCACGGTCAGCAGCTCGTAGAGCAGGCAGCCGGTGGAGTAGAGGTCGGAGCGGGCGTCGACCTGCTCGCCCTTGGCCTGCTCGGGGGAGAGGTACTGGGCGGTGCCGATGACGGCCGAGGTCTGCGTCATGGTCATCCCGGCGTCACCCATCGCACGGGCGATGCCGAAGTCCATGACCTTGACGTTGCCCTGCCGGGTCAGCATCACGTTGGCCGGCTTGATGTCGCGGTGCACGATGCCGGCCCGGTGCGAGTACTCCAAGGCCTGGAGGATGCCGATGGTCATCTCCAGCGCCCGCTCGGGCAGCAGCCGGCGGCCGGAGTGCAGCAGCTCGCGCAGCGTGGACCCCTCGACGTACTCCATCACGATGTACGGGATGGAGATGCCGTCGATGTAGTCCTCGCCGGTGTCGTACACGGCGACGATGGCGGGGTGGTTCAGGGACGCCGCCGACTGCGCCTCGCGGCGGAACCGGGCCTGGAACGACGGATCCCGGGCCATGTCGGCCCGGAGCGTCTTCACAGCGACGGAGCGGCCGAGTCGGGTGTCATGGGCGAGGTACACCTCGGCCATGCCGCCGCGTCCGAGGACGCCGCCGAGCTCGTACCTGCCGCCGAGGCGACGAGGCTCTTCCATAGTTCCGACCCTCTCCCTCACCCGCCGGTGAGGTTGTGACGTAGGTGTCCCCGCACGCTCTGGGTGACGCCGCGCGGTCCGCGACCGGTTCTCCGGCCGGGCCGTGCGGTGCCTCGCGGGCGGCAACGGGCACACCCGCTGCTGGCGGATACGCTACCGGTCGGACCGCAGCGGACCGGAGTCAGCCGTCGGCCGATACCAGACCGGTATCCGGACGGGGCTGCCCATCGTGACATTCCCCTCACCCCGGACCCGCGCTCCTACTTGCCGAGTGCGGCCTGCATCACCGCCTTGGCGATCGGGGCGGCGAGGCGGCCGCCGCTGATGCCGTCGCGGTTCTGGGAGCCGTCCTCGACCACCACCGCGACCGCGACCGACTGGCCGTCCGGGGTCTTCGCCCAGGAGGTGAACCAGGCGAACGGGAGCCCGGCGTTGTCCTCGCCGTGCTGCGCGGTGCCGGTCTTGCCACCGACCTGCAGGCCGGGGATCTTGGCGTTGGTGCCGGTGCCGTTCTCGACCACCGAGACCATCAGGTCCTGCATCTTCTGCGCGGTGGCCGGGCTCATCGCCTGGGAGAACTGCTTCTCGGTGTGCTTGGAGACGGTGGTCAGCGTGGCCGAGCGCTCCTGGTCGACCAGGTACGGCTGCATCAGGCTGCCGTTGTTGGCGATCGCGGCGGAGACCATGGCCATCTGGAGCGGGGTGGCGCGGGTGTCGTGCTGGCCGATCGAGTCCTGGGCGGTGCCGTCCGGGCTCGAGCTGTCCGGGAAGACGCTCTTCTCGGAGCGGACCGGGGTGTCGATCGTGCTGTTGAAGCCGAACTTCTCGGCCTGCGCCCGCATCCGCTCCTTGCCCAGGTCCGCGCCCATCTTGGCGAAGACCGTGTTGCAGGACTGGTCCATCCCGGACTTGATCGTGGCGTTCTCGCAGCGCTCGTTCGGGCTCTCGTTCTTCAGCTGGGTGGTCGTGCCGGGCAGGACGTACGGCTCCGGGGTGTCCGTGGCGTCGTCGATGCTCTGGTAGCGGCCGTTCTCGAACGCCGCGGTCGCGGTGACCAGCTTGAAGGTCGAGCCGGGCGGATAGGTCTCCTTCAGCGCCCGGTTGAGCGTCGGCTTGTTCGGGTCCGCGTCGAGGGCCTTCCAGGCGTTCTGGTCGGCCGTCTCGCCGCCGGCGAAGGTGCCCGGGTCGTAGGACGGGGTGGAGACCAGGCCCAGGATCGCGCCGGTCTTCGGGTCGAGCGCGACCACCGCGCCCTTCTTGTTGCCCATCGCGTCGAAGGCGGCCTTCTGCACCTTGGCGTTGATGGTGGTGACGACGTCGCCGCCGCGCTTCTGCTCGCCCGTCAGCATGTCCAGGGTGTTGCGGAAGAACAGCCGGTCGTCGGTGCCGGAGAGGATGCCGTCCTCCAGGTTCTCCAGCTGGCTGGAGCCGTAGGCCTGGGAGGAGTAGCCGGTCACCGGGGCGTACATCGGGCCGTCGACCCAGGACCGCTTGTACTTGTAGCGCAGGCCGTTGACGAAGTCGGACTTCGTGACCGGCTGGCCGCTGACGATGATGTTGCCGCGCGGGTGGGCGTACCGGTCGTACAGCTGGCGCTTGTTGTTCTTGTTGGTGGCCCAGGACTCGGCCTGGACGCCCTGCACCCAGTTGGTGCGCACCATCAGGGCCAGGATCAGGACGAGGCAGAAGATCGATACCCGGCGGATCGGCTTGTTCATCGGGCTGGTCCCTCCTGGCCCTCGGTGGCCGGGGCCGGTTCGGCCCCCGGTCGGCGGGCGCTGTCGCTGATCTTCAGCAGGATCGCGACCAGCGCCCAGTTGGCGACCACGGACGAACCGCCCTGCGCGAGGAACGGCATGGTCATACCGGTGAGCGGGATCAGCCCGGTGACACCGCCGGCCACGACGAACACCTGGATCGCCATCGCCGAGGAGAGGCCGACGGCGAACAGCTTGCCGAACGGGTCGCGGGCGGCGAGCGCGGTGCGCAGGCCGCGCTGCACCAGCAGGGCGTACAGCAGGAAGATCGCCATCAGGCCGGTCAGCCCGAGCTCCTCGCCGAACGAGCCCAGGATGAAGTCGCTCTTGGCGGCGAAGGCGATCAGCCAGGAGCGGCCCTGGCCCAGGCCGGAGCCGGTGACCCCGCCGGAGCCGAGCGCCATCAGCGACTGGCCGATCTGCTCGGTGGCGCCCTTCGGCGGGTTGGCGCCGAAGGCGGCCATCGGGTCGAGCCAGGCGTCGATGCGGACCTTCACGTGGCTCGCGGTCGAGGCGACCGCGACCGCGCCGCCGACCGACATCAGCAGGCCGAACAGGATCCAGCTGGTCCGCTCGGTGGCGACGTAGAGCATCACCACGAACAGGCCGAAGAACAGGAAGGACGTGCCCAGGTCGTTCTCGAAGATCAGGATCAGCAGGCTGAGCAGCCAGATCACGATGATCGGGCCGAGGTCGCGGCCGCGCGGCAGGTACAGGCCCATGAACCGGCGGCTGGCCAGCGCCAGGGCGTCCCGCTTGACCATCAGGTAGCCGGCGAAGAACACGGTCAGGACGATCTTGGCGAACTCGCCCGGCTGGATGGAGAAGCTGCCCATCCGGATCCAGATCTTGGCGCCGAAGTCCTCCGCCCGGGACGGGAAGAAGGCCGGCGCCGCGAGCAGGACCAGGGCCACCACCATCGAGATGTAGGTGTAGCGCTGGAGCACCCGGTGGTCCTTCAGCAGCACCATCACCCCGATGAAGCCGGCGATCCCGAGGGCCGACCACATCAGCTGGTTCTCGGCCGCCGGGTAGTTGCCCCGGAGCAGCTTTCCCGCCTTGTCCAGCCGCCAGATCATCACCACCCCGAGGCCGTTGAGCAGGGTGGCGATCGGCAGCATCAGCGGGTCCGCGTACGGCGCGAAGCGGCGCACCAGCAGGTGCGCGACCAGTGCCAGGGCGCCCATGCCGAGCCCGTAGCCGAGCATGCCCGCGGGCAGCTTGGCGTCCATCGCGAGGCCGACGTTGGCGTACGCGAGGACCGGCAGCAGCACCGCGAAGACCAGCAGGGCCAGCTCGGTGTTGCGCCGGTTCGGCGCCTCCTGCGGGGAGATCGTGGTGTTGCCCCGCCGACGGGGGATCGTGCGTTCGGCCGCCGCCCGGCGTCGGCCGGACCGGGTGGTTTCCTGGCTCAGGTCGTAGCTGCTCACGTGGTGACCGCTCCCTGACGGCCGGCAAACCCGCTCGGGGCGGTCCTATGTCGGATCACGGACGTCACTGCTTCGGGCAGGAGTTGGCCCGGCTGAGTTCCTCTTCGGTCAGTGGGGGGGCCTGGTCGCCCTGCGCGCCGGTGGCCGGAGGGGTCGCGTTCGGCGCCGGGGCGGGTGCCGTCGGGGCGGTCGGCGAGGCCGGGGGCGCGGTGGTCGGCGTGGTGGCGGCCGGCCCGCGGTTCTTCTCGGTCGGGGTGGGCGTGCTGGCCAGGTACGCGGCCTGCGTCGCCTGGGTGGCGGGCGGTACGGCCGGGGCGGTCGCCTTGGCGGCCTTCTGGCAGAGCTGGACCCAGCCGTCGAGCTCGTTGACCGTCGACTGGGCGTCCTTCATGCTGCCGACCGAGATGGTCTTCTTCACGTGGACCTGCTGGTCCTCGGGCAGCCACTTCAGCTGGATCCTGCTGTACGAGGAGTGCACCGAGGACAGGCTCACCCCGGCCAGGTTCTGGTTGATGCCCTGGTAGATCGCGACGTGGTCGTCCTGGGTGCCGACGTAGTACTGGTCCTGGGTCCACTGGTAGCCGAAGTAGCCGGCGCCGCCGAGCAGGCCCAGCGTGACAAGGGCGGCCAGCGAGACCGTCAGGCCCTTGCGCTTGCGCCTCGAGGGCCGCTCCTCGTCGAAGTCCTCGGTGCCGTACACCGAGGGCTCGCCGGAGCCGGGGCCGTACTCGCCCTCGTAGCCCTCGGCGGGACCGAAACCGTTCTGCGCGGGGCCGAAGCCCTCCGCGTAGCCCTCGGCCGGGCCGAAGGCGCCCTGCGGGCCGCGGCCGAGGCCGGCGGCGCGGCCGGCCGGGGTGTCCGCGATCGAGCGGTCGGCGGCGGCCGAGGATGGCGGGGCGTCGGCGACCGCGCCGACCACCACCGGGACGTCGTTGAACTGGCCGCTCATGGTGTCCGTGGCGCCGACGTCGATGACGTCCGCCACGATGCAGGTGATGTTGTCCGGACCGCCGCCGCGCAGCGCGAGCTGGATCAGCTCCTGCACGGTCTGCTCGGGCGCGTAGTAGCTGCCGAGGGTGTCCTGGAGGGTCTGGTGGCTGACCGGGCCGGAGAGGCCGTCGGAGCAGATCAGGTAGCGGTCGCCGGCCCGGACCTCGCGGATCGACAGGTCGGGCTCGACCTGGCCGCGGCCGTCCAGCGCCCGCATCAGCAGCGAGCGCTGCGGGTGGGTCTCGGCCTCCTCGGGCGTGATCCGGCCCTCGTCGACCAGGCGCTGCACCCAGGTGTGGTCCTGGGTGATCTGCACCAGGGAACCGTCGCGCAGCAGGTAGGCGCGGGAGTCGCCGACGTGCACCATGCCCATCCGCTGGCCCGTCCACAGCATGGCGGTGAGCGTGCAGCCCATGCCCTCCAGCTGCGGGTCCTCCTCGACCATCTGCCGGAGCCGGTCGTTGGCGCCCTGGACGGCGTCGCCCAGCAGGGTCAGCAGGTCGGGGCCGGGCACGTCCTCGTCCAGCCGGACGATCGAGCCGAGCACCTCGGAGGAAGCGACCTCGCCGGCCGCGGCGCCGCCCATGCCGTCGGCCACGGCCAGCAGCCGCGGCCCGGCGTAGCCGGAGTCCTCGTTCCCCTCCCGGATCAGTCCCTTGTGGGAGCCGGCGGCGAAGCGCAGCACCAGGGTCATGCGACCTGTGCCCCCCTCTGGGTCATGGACGGGATGCTGTCCCTCATGCGCTACTACTTCCGCAGTTCG
This sequence comes from Kitasatospora sp. NPDC056800, assembly GCF_042789775.1. Taxonomy (NCBI): domain Bacteria; kingdom Bacillati; phylum Actinomycetota; class Actinomycetes; order Kitasatosporales; family Streptomycetaceae; genus Kitasatospora; species Kitasatospora sp. NPDC056800. Next base: position 7,116 of record NZ_JBHUAL010000160.1, read on the forward strand.
ATGACGGTCCTGCCGATACGGATCGGCATGCCCGGCTGGAGCGGAGTGGGCGCGGTCAGGCGCTGCCGGTCCAGATAGGTGCCGTTGGTGGAGCCTAGATCCTCGACCGTCCACTGCCCAGTCTGATCCGGATAGATCCTGGCATGCCGGGAGGACGCGTAGTCGTCGTCCAGCACGATGGTGGAGTCGTGCGCGCGGCCGAGCGTGATGGTCTGGCCCTGGAGCGCCACCGTGGTGCCGGCCAGCGAGCCCTGCACCACGACGAGCTGGGTCGGACCGCCGCGGCGGCGCCCGCCGCCGCCCTGGGTCTGGGCCGCCGCGGGGCCGGCCTGGGTCGGCGCCGCGGCGCGTGCGGCGGTCGAGGTGGCCGCGCCGCCGCCGGTCGTGGCGCTCGCGCCCCGACGGGAGGAGCGCGGGTTCACCTTGGTGCCGAACAGGTCGCTGCGGATCACCTGGATCGCGACGATGACGAACAGCCACAACACGGCCAGGAAGCCCAGCCGCATGACCGTGAGGGTCAGTTCTGACATGACCGTCCCGCCAGTCGGTGAGCGAGGCGCGCGAACAATTCGGACACTACCCTTCGACCTGCCGGTAGACGATGGTGGTGGAGCCCACGACGATTCGCGAGCCGTCGCGGAGCGTAGCGCGCTGGGTGTGCTGTCCGTCCACCACGATGCCGTTGGTGGACCCCAGGTCGAGCACCATCGAAGGGGTGCCGGGCCGGATCTCGGCGTGCTTGCGGGAGACCCCGGGGTCGTCGATCCGCACGTCCGCCTCGGTCGAGCGGCCGAGCACGCAGGCCGAGCCGGTGATCTGGTGGCGGGCGCCGTTCACCTCGATCCAGCGGCGCGTCCCGGCGCCGCCGTGGCCCGCGCCGGGGAACGCCCGGACGTTGCCGCCCGCGGGCGCCGGCTGACCGGGGGGCATCGCGGGGGGCGCGGCCGGCGGCGGGGGCGCGTTGTACTGGCCGGCGCCGGGCTGCTGCCACGGTGCGCCGGGGGCCGGGGCGGCCGGCGCACGGTCGTAGCCGGGCTGCGGCGGCGCGTACTGCTGCTGCTGCTGCTGCGGGGGCTCCTCGGCGGCGAGGGTGCGGCTGCGCACCCGGTACAGCCCGGTGTCCAGGTCGTCGGCCTTCTCCAGGTTCACCTGGAGCGGGCCCATGAAGGTGTACCGCTGGGCCTCCGCGTACTCGCGGACCATGCCGGCCAGTTCGGTGCCGAGCTGCCCGGAGTAGGGGCTCAGCCGCTCGTGGTCGTGCGGGCTCAGCTCGACGATGAAGTCGTTCGGCACGACGGTGCGGTCGCGGTTCCAGATGCTCGCGTTGTTGTCGCACTCGCGCTGCAGCGCTCCGGCGATCTCCACGGGCTGGACCTCGGACTTGAACACCTTGGCGAAGGTGCCGTTGACGAGACCCTCGAGCCGCTGCTCGAACTTCTTCAGCACTCCCATGGGGCACCCCCTTCCAGGGTTCGTTCGCCTGCCTGCCGGCCGGATCCCGCCCGGGACCCGGTCGCGCCTCCTACTTGCGGTACTTCCGTACTGATCGTATCCACGCCGGGCCCTTCCGTACGGTTCCCGGACCGTGTGGTGCCCGGGGGTGGGCTCGGACACACAGGGTGACGCATGTCGGGTACGGCACGCCAGGTGTGCCCGTCGGAGCACCCTTCCGGCAGTCGCACGGGCGTGCGTCGGGCATCGGTTCGGGTGCCGTGGGCCTCCCCGGACAACGGATTCGGAGCAGCCCCCCAGGTCGTGCTAATGTTTTCCACGTCGGAAGGGCCGCCCGAAAGGGAGGCCGGTCCAGGAAGCGCGAAGTACCGATGGTACCGAGTGGTTCGGAAGACCGGTCGGCAACGAGGACAACACCCATGCGCGGGTGGCGGAATAGGCAGACGCGCTGGATTCAGGTTCCAGTGCCCGAAAGGGCGTGGGGGTTCAACTCCCCCCTCGCGCACAGCGAAGCCCCGCAGATCTACGGATCTGCGGGGCTTTTTTGTCGTCCGCTCCCCGGTGGCGTGGATTTCGGGGGCGGGCGGGATCAGCCGCGGCTGGCCGGGAGTTCGGCGCGGACCTCGAAGCCGCCGTCCGCGGTCGGCCCGGCGGTGAGGGTGCCGCCCAGCAGCTGGGCGCGCTCGCGCAGGCCGACCAGGCCGTGGCCGCCGCCCGGCAGGGTCTCGGCCGGACGCACCGGCGGGGCCTCGTTGCGGACCTCGACGCGCAGCCGGCGGCCCTTCGCCCGGACCCGGACGTGCACCGCCGCCTCCGGGGCGTACTTGGTGATGTTGGTGAGCGCCTCCTGGACGGTGCGGTAGGCGGCCCGCTCGACCGCCTCCGGCCACGGGCGGTCGCCGGGGACCAGCTCGGTGTCCGCGGCCAGGCCGCTCTGCTCGATCAGCCGGGGCAGGTCGGCCAGCCGGGGCTGCGGGGCGAGCGGGGCGTCCGGCAGCCCGCCGGTGCCGCGCAGCACCCCGACCATCTGCCGCAGCTCGTCCAGGGTCCGTACGGACAGTTCGCGGATGGTGCGGGCGGCGGTCACCGCGGCCGGGTCGGGGCTGCTCACCTGGAGCGCGCCCGCCTGGATGCTGATCAGGCTGACCTGGTGCGAGACCACGTCGTGCATCTCCCGGGCCAGCCGGCCGCGCTCGCTGATCAGCACCCGCTCGGCCAGCAGCCGGCTCTCCCGCTCCTGGCCGCGGGTCAGCTCGTCCAGCCGGGCGGCCAGCTCCCGCCGGGTGCGGGCGAGCAGACCGGTGGCGGCCGGGCCGGCCGCCAGCATCACGGCCTGGATGGCGTCCAGCGCGGTGGCGCGGCTGAGGTCGAGGACGTCCTGGGGCAGCGGCCAGTGGAAGAACTCGACCAGCGCGAACAGGACGCCGCAGGGGATCACGACCCGGGGGCGGGGGCGCTCGGCGGCCACCGAGTAGACGGCCGTGATCGGGGCCAGCCAGATCTCGTCCACCCAGCTGCCCGGCATGGTGAGGAGCAGTGCCACCACCGGGAAGCGGCGGCGCCAGAACAGGGCGACGGCGGCCAGCGTGGACAGCGCCACCTGCCACCAGGCGGCCTCCCGGGCCACCAGGGCGGCGTCCAGCAGGCCGTACAGGACGGGCAGCAGCAGCATCAGCCAGGGGGCGGTGCACCAGGCCGGCAGCCGTCGGGACGGCAGTTGGTCGGCGGTCGTCATGCCCCGTCGCCGGGCTTGGGCCGGACCAGACCGGCCCGGTGGGCCAGGACGGCGGCCTGGACCCGGTTGGCGGCGCCGAGTTTGCCGAGGATCGCGCTGATGTGGTCCTTGACCGTGCCGGTGCCGAGGAACAGCCGGTCGGCGATCTCGGCGTTGGACAGGCCCTCGCCGAGCAGCGAGAGCACGTCCAGCTCGCGGCCGGTGAGGGTGCGGGCGAGCGCGGTGGCCTCGGCGTCCGGGCCGCCGCCGTCCACGTAGCCGCCGATCACGGTGCGGGTGACGGTCGGGGAGAGGATGTTGCCGCCGGCCGCGAGCACCCGGACGGCGTGCACCAGCTGGTCGGGGGCGGTGTCCTTGAGCAGGAAGCCGGCCGCGCCGGCCCGCAGCGCGGTGCCGATGTACTCGTCGGTGTCGAAGGTGGTGAGCATCGCCACGGCGGGCGGGTCGGGCAGGGCGCGCAGGCGGCGCAGCACCGAGATGCCGTCGAGGTCGGGCATCCGGATGTCGAGCAGCACCACGTGCGGGCGCAGCCGCTGGACGTGCTCCTCGGCCTGCCCGCCGGAGCAGTCGCCGACCACCTCCAGGTCGGGGGCGGAGCCGACGATCAGCCCCAGGCCGGAGCGGACCAGGATCTCGTCGTCGACGATCAGCACGCGGGTGGTGGTGATGGTGCCTCCTCGGTTCGGGCGGCCGGGTCGGGGCGGTCCGCGTGGGTCGTTTCGAGGGTAGGGGTAGGCGGGGCGGGGTGCCGAACGTGCGGCGGGCGCTCACCCCCGCCGTTCGGCGGGGGTGGGAATCCGCTACCCGGTTCACGCAATTCTCAGGCTGGGTGGGGAAACATGGAGTTGGCTGACTCTTTTCCGGCCGCTTCTCCATTTCGGGCGGTCGGCCGGGCGAGGTCGCCGGTCAGTCCGTCGGGCCCGAGCGGGCGCCCGGCGCCGGGCCGTTCGCGGATGCGCCCCACCATCTGATCGTTTGGAATTGAGCTGTGTCGTCCACTGTGAAGTCGGAGCCGTCCGCCACGTCCCCCGGGCCCCGGCCCGTCGACGAGCCCGGTCGCTGGCGTCCGAGGGCCGCCGCGGCCTCCGTCTGGTACCTGCGGCTGATCGCGCTGCTGAACGTGGCGACGGTCCTGCTGGTGCCCTTCCGGAACCAGGTCAGCGAGCACAACGAGGGTGAGTACTTCACCCCGTACCTGATGACCTCCGGGCTGGCCAGCGCGGTGCTGTCGGTCTTCCTCGCGATCGCGATGCGGCGGCGCAAGCGGGCCGCGTGGATCTTCAACACGGCGCTCGGCGGTCTCTTCGCGCTGCTCTACCTGGCGTTCATGCTGGTGCCGGACGAGCGCTTCAACAGGCACCCGCTCAACTACTTCTCCACCGTCCTGACCTGCCTGTTCGTCCTGGCGCTGCTGGTCGGGCGGAAGGAGTTCACGTCCAAGGGCGACAGCTCCAACCCGAAGACCGCGGCGGCCACCTTCGTCGGCGGGCTGGCGTTCGGCGGCGGGGTCGGGGCGCTGCTGGTCTGGATGACCAACGAGCTCTCCGGCGCCGGCTTCTGGGACCTGTTCCGGTACTCGGTCGGCCGGATGATCACGATCACCCCGACCGAGCACCTGCGCTCGGTGATCGCCGCGCCGACCTGGGTGAACGCCGCGATCAACGCGATGGGCGCGGTGCTCTTCATGCTGGTGCTGTACGTCGCCTTCCGCAGCCCGCGCGGCAAGGAGCTGCTCACCGCCGAGGACGAGGCCAGGCTGCGCGGCCTGCTGGACAAGCAGGGCGAGCGGGACTCGCTCGGCTACTTCGCGCTGCGCCGGGACAAGGCGGTGGTCTTCTCCCCCAGCGGCAAGGCGGCGGTCACCTACCGGGTCATCGGCGGCGTCTCGCTCGCCTCGGGCGACCCGATCGGGGACCCGGAGGCCTGGCCGGGCGCGATCGACGCCTGGCTGTCCGAGGCCCGCGAGCACGCCTGGGCGCCGGCCGTGATGGGCGCCTCCGAGGAGGCCGGGGTGATCTACGCCCGGCACGGGCTGGACGCGCTGGAGCTGGGCGACGAGGCGATCGTCGAGCTGGACGAGTTCTCGCTGGACGGCCGCGCGATGCGGGTGGTCCGGCAGGCCTACAACCGGGTCAAGCGGGCCGGGTACACGGTGCGGATCCGCCGGCACGAGGACATCTCCGAGGCGGAGATGGCCGAGCTGGTGGCCAAGGCCGACGAGTGGCGCGACGGGGCGACCGAGCGCGGCTTCTCGATGGCGCTCGGCCGGCTCGGCGACCCGGGCGACGGCCGCTGCGTGATGCTGGAGTGCCACGACGGGGACGGCGAGCTCAAGGCGCTGCTGAGCTTCGTGCCGTGGGGCCCGGACGGGCTCTCGCTGGACCTGATGCGCCGGGCCCGGGACACCGAGAACGGCCTGATGGAGTTCATGGTCATCGAGCTGCTGCAGCGCGCCGACGAGGTCGGGCTGAAGCGGGTGTCGCTGAACTTCGCGATGTTCCGTTCCGTCTTCGAGCGCGGTTCGCGCCTCGGCGCCGGCCCGGTGCTGCGGCTGTGGCGCTCGATCCTGGGATTCTTCTCGCGCTGGTGGCAGATCGAGTCGCTGTACCGCGCCAATGCCAAGTACCGCCCGATCTGGGAACCGCGTTACCTGCTCTTCGAGAAGAGCAGCGAGATTCCGCGGATCGGTATCGCGAGCGCGCGCGCCGAGGGTTTCATCGTCGCGCCGAGCCTGCCCGCCCTGTTCCGCCGCCGGCACGCCCGGGCCGCCGTGGTGGCGCCGCGGGTCCCGGTGGCGGCCCGGGACGGGAAGGGGTAGCCCTCCGTCGGGGGGCGGAGGGGACCGGCCGGTCGAATTGGGGGGCTGATGGGGGGATTGCCTCCCCCCAGAGGATGACCCGACTCCCCATCCGTGCCGATGTGGCTTTGTTAACTGGCTTCTAATGTTGGAGTAGTAGAGCGTTCGGGGATTCGGAGAAACTGTTGTGATGCACAGGACCCACGCGGGGGGCGTGCGAAAGGGGCCGCTGGCAATCGCCGGAGCGGCCGCTGTCGCCGAGTGGGGAACGCTGTTCGCGACGGTCCGGGACGCGGTGGTGCGAAAGAAGTTCGCCGCCGTTCCCCTGGCCACCGTCGCGACGTTTCTGATCCTGCTGTTCAGCGTCGTCCAGCACCTGCCGGGCGGCGAGCGCTTCGTGAACAACATCGGGGTGGTGCGGGCGGCGCTGCCGCTGGACGTCTCGCTGCTGCGGACCCCGCTCTCCCTGTACGTGCCGGCGCTGGACCTTCCGGTCTGGGGGGCGCTGGCCCAGGTGTTCGTGGTCTTCTCGATCGCCGAGATCGTGCTCGGCCGGCGGATGACCCTGGTGGTCGCCTACACCTGCACCCTGGCGGGCACGCTGTTCGCCCGGGTCGGCGTGGCGATCGGGCCGCACCACCTGTTCGGCTTCCCGAAGTGGGTCGCCTACGTGCGGGACACCGGGCCCTCGGCCGCAGTGGTGGCGCTGGCGATCTGCATCGCGTTCCGCTGCCGGGCCTGGCTCACCGCCGGCCTGGTGGTGGCGGTGATGATCGGCGAGGCGGTCGTGCTGCCGAACCTGGCCGGTCTGGAGCACGTGGTCGCGGTGATCACCGCGCTGCTGATCGCCGTCTCGGTCGAGGTCTTCGGGGACTTCTGGCCGCGGGTGCTGGCCGGGGTCGGCGCCGCCGCCTCGGTGGCCGCGGCCGCCTCGCGGGAGGTCGCGGTGGAGGCCCGGCGGCGCACCTCGGCGGGGGCCGTCATCCCCTGACGGGCGCCGACCGCGCTCAAGCCGGCCGCGTACGGGTGCCCGTACGCGGCCGTTCGGTGTCCGGGGCCCGTCGGCGCGGCCGTCAGGCGTGCGGGAGCGGGAGCTCGAACCAGACGACCTTGCCCACCGCCTTGCGGGCGGTGCCCCAGCGCTCGGCGAGCTTGGTGACCAGGGTGAGGCCGCGGCCGGTCTCGCCGAGCTGCTCGGCCGGCTCCAGCGAGGGCAGGTTGTGGTTGTCGTCGCTGACCTCGACCAGCAGTTTGTCCACCCGGATCAGCTGGAGCTTCACGGTGTCCCGGGCGACCCGGACGGCGTTCGTCACCAGCTCGCTGACCAGCAGCTCGGTGGTGTCGCTGAGCGCCTCCAGGTGCCAGCCGGCCAGCTGCTCGCGGACCAGCGAGCGGGCCCGGCCGACCTCGCGGTGGTCCACGGTGAGGTCCCAGGTGGCCACCTCGGACGGGGCGACCCCGTCGAAGCGGGCCACCAGCAGGGCGACGTCGTCCTTGCGGTCGTCCGAGTGCAGTCGGCGCAGCACCACGTCGCAGGCCTGCTCGGGGCTCTGCCGGGGGTCGATCAGGTTGCCGCAGAGCGCGGCCAGGCCCGCTCCTATGTCCCCGCCCCGGACCTCGACCAGGCCGTCGGTGCAGAGCACCAGCATCGAGCCGTCCGAGACGTCGATGGTCTTGGCGACGAACGGCACCCCGCCGACGCCGATCGGCGCGCCGGCCGGGATCTCCAGCAGCTCGCCGGTGCCGTCCGGGTGCACCAGGACGGGCGGGACGTGGCCGGCGCTGGCCAGCTCGCAGGTCCGGTTGATCGGGTCGTAGACCGCGTACAGGCAGGTCGCGAGGTGGTCGTCGCCGAGCTTGTGGGCCAGGTTGTCCAGGTGGCGCAGCAGCTGGCCGGGCGGCAGGTCCAGGGCGGCGAGGGTCTGCATCGCGGTGCGGAAGCGGCCCATCGCGGCGGCCGAGTGGATGCCGTGGCCCATCACGTCGCCGACCACCAGGGCGACCCGGCTGCCGGGCAGCTGGATGGCGTCGAACCAGTCGCCGCCGACCTCGGCCTTGGGGTCGCCGGGCAGGTAGCGGTGGGCGATCTGTACGCCGGGGATCTGCGGCGGGCGGGTCGGGATCATCGAGCGCTGCAGGGTGGTGGCGACCCTGGCCTCGGCGCGGTGCAGCCGGGCGTTGTCCAGCGACAGCGCGGCGCGGACGGCCAGCTCCTTGAGCGTCGCGGCGTCGCTCTCGTCGAAGGGCGCGCGGTCCGGCAGCCGGAGCAGCTTGAGGATGCCCAGCACGGTGCCGCGGGCGGAGAGCGGGACGACCAGCATCGAGCGGCCGGTGACCACCGGGGTCAGCCGGGCGTCGCCGAGCGCGATCGCGTAGTCGACCGCGACGTCCGGGCTGACCACCGGGACCAGCACCGGCTGGTTCAGCTGCAGGGCCATCCCGGGCGGGGTGCGGCGGGGCATGCTGACCAGCGAGCCCTCAGAGAGCACGTGGTCCCAGACGCCGCCGGTCTCGTTGTAGACCAGGGCGACCCGGCGCAGCATGGTGTCGTCGTCCGGGCGGGCGGCCGGCAGCTCGGAGTCCGAGATCAGCCCGTCCACCAGGTCCACGCAGGCGAAGTCGGCGACCCGGGGGACCAGCACCTGGCAGAGCTCGTGGGCGGTGAAGCCGAGGTCCAGCGTGGTGCCGACCTTGCCGCCGACCTCGTTCAGCAGGGCCAACTGCTCGCCGGCCTGCCCGTTGGTGAGGAACGGGCCGAGCCGGCCGCCGGTCGGGCCCTCGCCGCCCGCGGGGGCGGGGACCGGGACGGTGGCGGGCGGGGCCTGGTCGGTGCGCAGCGGCGGACGGCCGGTGGCGGACGGCTCGACGGTGGCGTGCTCGATGGCTGCGGCTCCTGCGGTGGGCGGGGGCACCTCCCGGCCGGAGGCGGGGGGAGGGACGGACGGGCCGGCGCCCGCCGAGCCGCCGCCGACGGCGGCCACCGGCCGGACGGCGGAGGGGGCCGCGGGCTGGGCGGCGGGGCGGTCCGGGGTCTCGCGCTGGACGGGCAGCGGGCCGGGCGGACGGCGGCCGGGCGCGCCCTGCTCGGGCTGCGGCGGCGGGCCGACCCGGGCGACCCGCTGCTGGGGCGTCGGGTAGCGGCGGCCGAGGCCGGCGGCCGCCTGCGCCCTGCCGGTCTGGGCGTCGGCGGGCAGCACCGGCAGCACGGTGGCCGGGTCCAGCCGCAGGGCGGGCAGTCCGCCCCGTTCCAGCGCGGCCAGCAGCGCCGCGCGGTGGGCGGCGGGCAGCAGCCGGACCAGCGGCTCGGGCACCGGCAGGCCGGCCGGGGTGAGCGCTGCGGCCAGGGCGTGGAAGCCGCCCCGGACGCCGGGCGCGGCGGCGAAGGGGAGCAGCCGCTCGCCGAGCGCGAGCCGCGGCCCGGTGGCGCGCAGCGGGCGGGCGTCGGCGGCCAGCGCCAGCAGCCCGCCGACCGGGCCGGGCAGCGGGTACGCCCACCAGAGCACGTCGCGCTGGTGCTCCTCGCGGTCGGTGACGGTCAGCCTTCCGATCCAGGGGCGGCCGTCGGCCGTCCGCTCGGCGAGGGTGTCGAACGCGTCGCAGGGGCGGCGGACGGAGCAGCGTTCGAGCACCCGCGACTCCAGGGCGGGCAGCAGGCCGGAGGCCGGGCGGTCGTGGGCGACGTCGGCGCGGTGGCCGAAGAGCTCCTCGGCGGCCCGCCCCCACTGCGCGATCCGGCCGGACCGGTCGACCAGGACGGGGGCGAGCCGGACCAGGGCGGCCACCCCCGTCGGGTGGTCGCCCGGCGCGGTTCCGTCGCCCGCCGGCCGCGGTGTGGAGTTGGACTCGGCCACCATGGATTCGCTCTGCTCCCGCCTGGCCGCCGCGCCCGGGGCGGCCGTCTCTCCGGAGGAAGGCACGCTGTGCGGATACCAGCGAAGCACGGACCGGGCCGGGCTCGACACCGAAACGGGGAGATTCCTCAGGATCGGTTGCGTGTCGCGCGCCGCGCGCCGGTCCGTACCCCCGGTTCACCCGGACGGGGCCCGCGATCACGGCGGTAGGGTGGCAGGCCGGACCGCCCGTACGAGTGGTCCGCAGGACGCCGCCGGCCGGACGAGACAGAGGCGAGAAGTTGAGCGCGCAGAGCCCCGCCCGCTGGACCGACCCGGAGCAGCAGGCACTGGAGGAGCGGGTCGCCGCCGCCGAGCTGGCCTGGCTCAGCATGGACGTGGACGTCCAGACGCTGCGGGTCGAGATCGACAACTTCGCGCTGATCCACCACCAGCTGCTCGGCCCGCTCTACGCCCGGCTGGACGAGCTGGACGCGCTGGTCGCCGAGGCCGTGGCGGCCCGCACCGGCCTGCCGGAGGACCTGCGCCGGGCCGCCGAGGCGCGCCGGCAGGTCGACGAACTGCCCGACCTGGACGCGCTGTTCGACTCGGTGCGGGAGCAGACCGGCCAGGACGGCGAGCCGGCCCCGCCGCCGCCCGCCGCGCCGGAGCGGGTGCGGCCCGGCAAGGAGGCCCAGCGGATCTACCGCGAGCTGGTCCGCCGCGCCCACCCCGACCTGACCACCGACCCGGGCGAGCAGCAGCGCCGGGCCGCCTTCCTGGTCCGGGTCAACGAGGCCTACGCGTACGGGGACGCGGGCGTGCTGGGGGCCCTGGCCGCCGAGTGGTCCACCGCGCCGGAGGCCGCGCCCGCCGTCGACTCCCCCGACCGCTCGGACTGGCTGCGCCGCCGGCTGGACTGGCTGACCGCCAAGATCGCCGAGACCGCCACCGAGCAGGTCCGGCTGGAGCAGACCCCGATGGGGCAGCTGCTCGCCCTCGCCCCGCAGGACCCGGACCGGCTGCTGGAACAGCTCGCCGAGGAGCTGCTGGCCAAGGCCGCCGGGCAGCAGGCCGAGCTGGCGCGGCTGCTCGGCGGCCCGGCCCCGGCGGACGGCCCGTCCTCCGGCGCCCACGGCACGGCGCCGGTGGGCGACAATGGCACGCACCCGCCCCAATCCCAGGAGAGCCACACGATGTTCCCGCAGATCCCCTCCGCCGACGCCGCCGCCGTGCCCGCCGACGCCGCCCTGCTGGACGTGCGCGAGCAGGACGAGTGGGACGCCGGCCACGTGGACGGCGCCCTGCACATCCCGATCGGCGAGGTGATCGCCCGGCTCGGCGAGCTGCCGGACGAGAAGCTGTACGTGCTCTGCCGGGTCGGCGGCCGCTCCGCGCAGGTCGTCCAGTACCTGGTGCAGCAGGGCCGGGAGGCCGTGAACGTGGACGGCGGGATGTACGCCTGGCAGGGTGCGGGCCGTCCGATGGTGAGCAGCACCGGCCAGGAGGCCTTCGTCCTCTGACGGCCCCCGCCCCACGGCCCTTAGGGCAGGATGGGCGCGCGCGAGCGCGCCGGCACCGGGCCGGCGGTGCCCGCCGACCGGTCGGGGGAGGCCATGACCGAGACGACGGACCGGCCGGCTGCCGGACGGGCCTGGTCCAGGCCCGCGCAGCTGGTCCTCGGCTTCGCCGGGGCGGTGCTGGCCGGCGGCACCGGGCTGTTCCTCGCCGCGGTCTTCCTGCACGTCGCGCCCGCCAACTCGGTGTCCCGGCAGTACCGGGACGAGGTCGACGGCCTGGTGTACCCGGAGTTCGAGCAGAACTGGAAGCTGTTCGCGCCCAACCCGCTCCAGCAGAACGTGAGCGTGGACGCCCGGGTCCGCACCGCCGCGCCCGCCGGGGCCACCCGTACCGGGGACTGGATCGGGCTGACCGCGCAGGACATCGCCGCGATACGGGGCAACCCGGCGCCCAGCCACGTCGACCAGAACCTGCTGCGCCGGGCCTGGGACTTCTACGACGGCACGCACAACCCTCAGGACGAGAGCCCGGCCTCCCCGCGCGGCCGGCTCGCCGAGCAGTACCTCAAGCGGATCGCCCTGCAGCGGATCGGCCGGGAGGCGGACGGCGAACGGGTCCTGGAGATCCAGTTCCGCTCGACCGCGGTCACCGTCCCGCCGCCGTCCTGGAGCGGCGAGCCCGCGCCGGCGGCGCCCCGGGTGCGGGAGCTGCCGTGGTGGCCGGTGGCGGACGAGGACTACCGGGGGCTGCTCGGATGAACGAGGCGACGGTACGGCCCGACCGGCCCGACGGGGCGCTGCCGCCGGGTGCGGCGGTGCCGTCCGGCGGTGTGCCGCGGCAGGCCGGGGCCGGGCGGGCGGCGGAGCCCGGTGCGGTGCGGGAGGCGCGGCAGGCGCGCGGGCCGCGGGCGCCGCTCGGGCGGGCGGCGGAGGCCTTCACCGGACGGGTGCTCGGCCGCCACCAGGCCGCGGTGGTGCGGATCGGCTTCGGGCTGGTCTGGCTGGCCTACCTGCTGCGCGAGTGGCCCCACCGGCGGGTGCTGTACGGCGACCGGTCCCCCTGGTCGACGGAGCTGGCCCAGCGGCTGCTGGCCGACAACGGGGCGCTCACCGTGCTGCCCTGGTTCGGCGGGCGGCTCTGGTTCGAGCTGGTCTACCACCTGGCGGTGCTGGCCGCCCTGGCCGTGCTGCTGGGCTGGCGGACCAGGGCGAGCACCGTGCTGTTCCTGGTCACCGTGCTGTCCCTGCAGAACCGCGACGTCTTCCTCGGCGACGGCGGCGACAACGTCGTCCACCTGATGGCGGTCTACCTGGTCTTCACCCGCTGCGCCGAGGTCTGGTCGCTGGACGCCCGAAGGCCCCGGCCGGGGCGGACCGGGCTGGTGCTCTGGGCGGTGCTCGGGGCCGTCCTGGCGGCCTGTCAGTTCGGCGGCTTCGCGGGCGACACCCTGACCTGGACCGACCGGGCCTTCCCGTACCTCGGCTGGTCGCCGCTGTTCTGGGGGCTCTGGGCGGTGGCCGGGCTCTGGTGGACGCTCGGCCGGCTGCGGCCGGACGGCGAGCCGCGGGCGGTGCTCGACGCACTGGCGACCATGGTGCACAACTGCGCGATGCTGGTGATCGCCGTCGAGGTGGTGCTGATCTACGCCACGGCCGGCTGGTACAAGGTGCAGGGCTCGCGCTGGCAGGACGGCACCGCGCTGTACTACCCGCTGCACCTGGACTACTTCGCCCCCTGGCCGGGACTGTCCGCGCTGGTCGGCTCGGCGCTGCTGCCGGTCTTCCTGGTCTCGTACGGCACCGTGGTCCTCCAGGTGGCGTTCCCGTTCACGCTGGTCAACCGGCGGGTCAAGAACGTCCTGCTGGCCGTCATGGTGCTGGAGCACGCGGGGATCGCGGTGGTGCTCGGGCTGCCGGTGTTCTCGCTCGCGATGATCGCGGCGGACGCGGTCTTCCTGCCGACCGGGGCCCTGCTGTGGGTGGCGGCGCGGCTCCGCCGGAGGTCGGGCCCGGCCCCGGAGATCACGCCCTAGGATGGCGCTATGTCCTGGTTCGCCGCACTTCGTGACACCGCGCGGACCGGGCTCACCCTGGACCGGGCGCTCACCGACCCCAAGCGGGCGGTGCGCGGGGCGGTCGCGGTGGCGCTGGTGCTCTTCCCGACCCTCGCGCTCGGCGGGGTCGCGCTCGCCACCTCGGCCGCGATGGGCGCGTTCATCGCCGGCTCGGCGACCTTCCAGCGCAGCTTCCGGCCCCGGGCCAGCCTCGCCGTCGCGGCCGGGGCCGGACTCGGCATCAGCACCTTCCTCGGCTACCTGGCCGCCGGCGTCCCCGGACTGTTCCCGGTACTGCTCGCGGTCTGGGCCTTCGGCGCCGGGCTGGCCTGGGCGATCGGGCCCACCGCCGGGGTGGTCGCCACCAACACCGTCTCGGTGATGCTGATCGTCGTCCAGCTCCCCGTCAGCACCGTCACCGCGCTCAGCCACGGGCTGGTCGCCGCCCTCGGCGGGGTCGTCCAGGCCACCGTCATCACCGTCTGGCCGATCGGCAGCTGGACCGCCCAGCGGCAGGCCCTCGCCGACACCTACGCCGAACTCGCCGACTACGCCCGGCGGTTGCGGCAGGACCCGACCGCGCACGTGGACCCGGAACCGTTCATGACGGCCCGCCACGCGGCCGCCCTCACCCCCTGGCAGGACCGCCACCGGCCGCCCGAGCTGCGCGGCCTGCGCGGCATCGCCGAGCGCATCCGGCCCACCCTCGCCGCACTCGCCGACCCCAAGGTGGGCGCCCCCGAGGAAGGGCCCGAACGGGACCGGGCCCGGGAGGTGCTGGCGGCCGCCGCCGAGGTCATGGACGCCCTCGCCCGGGCCATCCGCACCGGCGACCCGGTCCGGCTCCCCCGCTCCGCGCCCTCGCTCACCCTGGTCGGCTCCGACGACGGGCCGCGGCTCCAGGGCGCGGCCCGGCGCTCCGCCCGGCGGCTCGGCGGGCTGCTGCGCAAGGCCGCGGACACCCTGGACCGCAACGACGAGGACACCATCACCACGCCCGTGGTCGGGGCCGGCGGGGCGCTGCGCAAGCCCACCATCGCCCGGATGCTGCCGGTCGCGGCGCGGGCCGTCCGGCGGCAGCTGCACCCGCGCTCGGCGATCTTCCAGCACGCCGTCCGGCTCGCCGGGGTGGTCACCGTCGCCTACCTGCTGGCCCGGCTCGTCGGGTTCCACCACGGGTACTGGGCGCCGATGACCGCCGCGATGGTGATGCGGCCGGACTTCGCGCAGACCTACAGCCGGGGCGTCGCCCGGCTGGCCGGGACGGTGGTCGGAGTCGCCGTCTCGACGCTCGTGGTGCAGCTGCTCCACCCCGGGGAATGGGTGCTGGCCGCGCTGGCGGTGGTCTGCATCGGCGGGGCGTACCTCGCGTTCCGCACCGGGTACGCGCTCACCACCGTCGGGATCTCCACGTACGTGGTGTTCCTGCTCGGGCTGCAGGAGGGCAACCCGCTGGTGACGGCCTTCGAACGGGTCGGGCTCACCCTGCTCGGCGGGTCGATCGCGCTCGTCACGTACGCGCTGTTCCCGACCTGGCAGACCGCCCGGCTCGGCGAACGGCTCGCCGAGTGGCTGGCGGCCGCCGGACGGTACGCGGGGGCGGTGATCGCCTGCTACGAGAAGCCGGCGGCGCCGCGCGGGCGGGTCGTGCGGAGCGCGCTGCTGGACTCGCGGGAGGCGCGGTCCGAACTGATCCAGGCGATGCAGCGGGCCGACGCCGAACCGGGCCGGCACGAGACCGGACTGGCCGGGGTCAGCCGGCGCCAGATCGACCGGGCCCGGGCGGCGGTCGGGGCCCTCGGGCGGGCGGCCGTCCTGCTGGAGGCCCACCTGCCGGCGGCGGACGCGGAGCCCGTGCCGGGGACCGGGGAGTACGCGGAGGAGCTGCGGCTGGCGACGGCGCTCGCGGCGGCGGCGCTGCTGACGGGGCAGGCGGTGGAGTTCGGGGCGGTGCGGGATGCGCAGGCGCGGTTGGAGGAGGGGTTGGCGGGGGCGCCGGCGGGGGTGCAGCGGGATGTGGTGCGGGCGGGGGTTCGGTTGGTGGGGCAGGCTCTGCGGGACTTGGAGCGGGCTCTGCGGGGGTCTTCTGTGGGGGAGGGCTCTCGGGAGGGTGGGGGGCCGGGGGCGGCTCCGGGGGTGGCCGCTCCGGGGGCTGGGTGATTTTCAGACTGCCAACCCTGGAGGTGGGGCGTTCAGATCGTTGGCAGTCTGA
>NZ_JBHUAL010000161.1:0-22526 GCF_042789775.1 Kitasatospora sp. NPDC056800
ACCCGGTCCTCCTCGGCCGGCCCGCCCGCACCGGGCGGGCCGCCGCCGGAGGGCGGGCTGCCGCTCGCCGCACCGCCACCGTCACCGCCCGGCGGACCGGTCTCGCCCGGAGGGCCGAGCCGGACCACCAGTAACGGCGCCCCGCCACCCGCCCGCTCGCGTTCCCGCTCCGCACCGCCGAGCGCGGCGGGCTCCGCCGCCCCGGCCCGGAGCGCCGCCGCACGCAGCCGTACCGTCAGGTCCTTGCACTCCGAGACCGCGTCCACACCGTCGATGCACGTCCAGTAGAGGCTCTCGGTGTCCGCCCCGCAGGCCAGCACCACCAGCGTCTCGCCGACCTCCTGGAGCAGCCCGTCCAGCGCCCCCAGGGCCGGCGCCAAGTCCCCCAGGTCGGTGAGCCGCGCGGCCCGGCCGCCGCTCACCAGGGCGGCCCGGACGACGGAGCGGTCCAGGCAGACCGCCGCGTGCGCCCCGGCCTCGGACAGCTGCTGCCCCAGCCCGGTGAACTCCTCGTCCTCCGACTCCGCCAGCCTGGCGCCCACCGCCTCGGTGAGCAGCGCGGCCTGCCGCGCCTCGGCCAGCACGTCCGGTACGTGCCTGGCCTCGGCCAGGGCGTACCGGGCCGTCTTGATCAGTCGCAGCGCCTCCATGGCCACCGCTCCTCCCGCTCGCTGTCGCCGTCGACCCGGGCCGCCGGGAGGGGCGGTCCGCGTGGTGACGGCTGGTCACGGCGAAAGCGTGCGAGGAAGTGCGCGAGCGCGCATCCACGTTGTCAGAAGCTGTGGACAAGTCCGGGGTTGTGGATAACTTTCGTCCCTCACACGGGTTGGTCGTCCACGTCCGGGTTGACGGAGGTCGCCCTTTCGGGCGCGCGGGCCACACTCCCGGCGGCCTCACCCGCCCCTGGGTCGGCACCGCCCGCGTCCTGGCCGGCGGCGCCCGCGTCCGTCGGCACCGGGAAGCGGAGCTCGTTCCGCTCGATCTTGGCCGCCAGGGCCTCCAGCGGATCCACCCCGACCGCCGTGCAGAACTGCAGCAGGTACGCCAGCACGTCCGCGACCTCGTCGTGCACCCGGTGCGCGCGCTCCGGGTCGGACATCACCGCGGCCGCCTGCTCGGGCGTCAGCCACTGGAAGATCTCCAGCAGCTCCCCCGCCTCCACGCTCAGCGCCGCCGCCAGGTTCTTCGGGGTGTGGAAGGGCTCCCACCGCCGGGCCGACGCGAAGTCCACCAACCGCTGCCGCAGGACATCCACCGTGGGCTCTGCCGGCCCCGTCACTCGTTCGCTCACCCCTCCAGGTCTACCGCATCCCGGCCCTCCGCCCCACCGCCCACCGAGGACACCCCACCGCTCCTCGCGAATCCGGCCACCCCCGCCGACTCCTCCGACCCGCCCCCGCCCGCTTCCGCCCCCAGGCCGACCGCCTCCCCGGCCGCCTCCCCGACCGCTTCCCCGTCCACCGCACCAGCCGCGCCCCCGGCCGCCTCCCCGCGCCCGCCCTGGACCGGCACCCGCGCCGTCTCCGGCCGCAGCACCGTGAACCCCGAGTCCGGGTCCCGCCGGCACTCGACCAGCACCACCCCGCCCCCGGCCCCGCCGCCCAGCACCTCCCGCGCCGCCGCCGGCTCCTGCAGGGCCGCGACCACCCGCAGCTGGCTGCGCTCCGCCATCTCCCGCGCCAGCCGCAGCAGCGTGCCGGTCTGCTCGGCGGAGAGTCCCGCCCCCAGGTCCTCGGCCAGCACGGTGAGCTGCCGGTGCGCCCAGGGCACCTCGGCGGCCACGTCGAGGTCGAGCACCCCGGCCCCGGTCAGCAGCACCGCGGCGAAGGCGAGGTGGCGCAGCATGCCGTCGGAGGCCTGGTCGGCCCCGGTGCGTCCGAGGACGCCCTCGTCGAAGACGGCGAGGACCCGCTTCACGCCCGCGCTCTCGCGCTCGGCCAGGGTGAGCCCGAGCAGCGGGTGCGGCGCGGCGGCCTGCACGGCGCGCAGCAGCTGCCCGTACCGGCGCGGGCACTCGTTGCTCAGCCGGGCGACGACGGCGGAGATGTTGGCGGCGTTGCTGCGCAGCCGGGCCTGCGGGTCGGCCCGGGCCCAGCCTCGCATCAGCGCGGGGACGGGGTGCAGCGGGAAGACCTCGCGCAGCGCGGTGAGCAGGTCCTCGGTGGCGGCGAGGACGAGGCACTCCCCGGCCGAGGAGCCCGCGACCCGCAGCGGCAGCTGTGCGGTGATCATCGTGCCGCTGGGGAACGGTGCCCGGATGTCGCCCTGGCGGGTGTCGTTGTGCCAGCAGACGTTGACCCGCCGGTTGCGGACGTCCTGCTCGCCGGTGTCCATCAGGGTCCGGCCGTCGAGGGTGAGCGATTCCCGGGCGATCCGGACCGGGCCGTCGGTGCGGACCACCACGTCGAGCCGGATCAGGCCGTGCGGCGAGCGGACGGTGCAGCCGAGGTTGATCGCGTGCCGCCCATGCGGGACGCACCCGTCGAGGCCGCCGCGGACGGGTGCGGCGAGCGGGCCGGTGCGCTCGGGCAGTCCGTCCAGCGAGTCGGCGATCTCCTCGCCGAGGGCGAGCCGGGACAGCACGGCCAACGCGTCGAGGGCGTTGGACTTGCCGACGCCGGCGGGCCCGTGCAGCACGGTGAGGGGCGCGAGCGGCAGCACCGCGCGCCGGTAGGACTTGAACGAGGTGAGTCGGAGCTCCTCGACGGTGGGTCGCGGCACGGGCGGCCGGTCGGGCCCCGGGGCGCCCGGTCGGAGGTGGGACGGCCCTGCGGGCACGGTGGCGTCGCGGTTCACCTGTCGGACGTTAGCCGCAGGCCGACCGGCAGAAACGTGCCTGCGCGGCAGATTCATCCCAACGTGGGGCTCAGCGCCGGTACGCGGCCACCGTCACCGAGGCCGTCACCTCGACCGGCTCCGGCAGTTCCGCGAGCGCGGCGGCGAGCCGTTCCGGGTCGGTGTGCCAGGCGCTCGGCCCCATGCCGACGACGGTGCGCACGTCCTGCGGGCCGAGCCGCAGGGTGAACTCGACCTCGCGCCGCCCGGCGGGCTCCAGGTACGGCCCGAGCTTCTCGTCGATCCGCCGCTGCTTCTCCTCGTCCACCGACAACAGCCCCAGAGCGCCGACGAGTTCACGCAGGTGGCGGGCGGTCGGCGAGACCAGCAGCAGGGTGCCGCCGGGGCGCAGCACCCGGCGGATCTCCGGCCCGTTGCGCGGCGCGAAGACGTTGAGCATCAGCTCGGCCGAGGCGTCCCGCAGCGGCAGCGGGCGCCAGGCGTCGCACACCACGGCGCCGATCCGGGGGTGCGCCTTGGCGGCCCGGCGCAGCGCGAACTTGGAGATGTCCAGGGCCGCGCCGACCGTACCGGGCAGGGCGTCCAGGACGTGCGCCAGGTAGTGGCCGGTGCCGGCGCCGAGGTCGGCGACCAGGCCGTCGGACGCACCGGCGACGGCGGCGGCCTCCGCCAGCGCCTCGGCGATCGGCCGGTAGTGCCCGGCGGCGAGGAAGTCCGCGCGGGCCGCGACCATCTCGGCGGTGTCCCCGGTGCCGGTGTGGGCGTCGCCGGCGAGGAGGCTGACGTAGCCCTGCTTGGCGAGGTCGAAGCTGTGCCCGGCCGGGCAGCGCAGGCTGCGGTCGTGCCGGGTGAGGGCCTGCGCGCAGTGCGGGCAGGCCAGGTAGCGCTCGATGTCCTGGAGCAAGGTTCCGTCTTCTCTCGCCGTACGCCCCGGCCGGTCGGGGCGCCAGCCAGCCTAACGACCCCGGCGCGCCGGACGCCCCAGGCCGGCCCTACTCCGCGCCCCTCCCGGGCCCCGGCCCGAGCCCCGCGAGCGCCCGCCCCCGCTCCGCCCCGACCCGCAGCGCCAGCGCCGCGAGCGCCTCCGGCGCGCCGGCCCGGCCCCGGACCCCCGGGAAGGCGTTGACGTCCACGATGACCGGCTCGGCGGGCCCGTCGAGCAGGTCGACCCCGTACACGTCGAGCCCGAACACCTCGCCCACACGCAGCGCGAGCGCCGCCCGCCCGGCGGACGGCTCCCAGTCCTCCGCCCGCCCCGACTTCCCCGTGCCGGTGGCGAGTTCGGACTGCCGCCGGGCCGCGAACACCTGTCCGTCGACGACCCACAGCTTCTGGTCCCAGCCGGTCCCCGGGACGAACGGCTGGGTGACGACCGGCTCCTCGGGCCAGCGCTCGGCGAGTTCGCGCAGCCGGGCCGTCCCGTCCACCCGGGCGACCAGGTCGTGCCGCCTGCTGTGCCGGCTCTTGACCACGAACGGGTAGGCCGGGTCGGCGAGTTCACCCAGCAGGCCGACCGCGTCGGTGGCCGCGAAGGGCAGCCCGGCGGCGCGGGCGAGCTCGGCCATCCGCACCCGGTCCTGGCACCGCCCGGTGGCCGCCGCCGAGTTGACCACCGACGCGCCCCGCCGCTCCAACTCCCCCGCCAGCGCCAGCGCCTGCGGCGTGCGGGCCTTGAGCAGGTAGACGTCCGCGAGCCCGGTCACGGGCCCCGCGGGCGGGACGGCCGAGACCTCGTGCCCCCGGCGCACCAGCAGTTCGGCGGCGGCCGCCAGCACCGGGTGCCCCGGGTCGCCGGTGATCATCCCGACCTTCACAGCAACTCCCCCTCACCGAAGCCCCGTTGGCCGTACGGGTCGCCGCCCGCGGGCACCAGTTCGACGGGCCCGGCGGGCAGCGACACGGCCGTGCCGCTGCGCGCGAGCCGCAGCACCGCGCGGGCGACCCGGGCCACCGCGTCCGGCACCTGCCGGAAGCTCGGGAAGTCGTTGACGTCCACCACCACCGGTCCGTCCGGCCCCAGCAGCACGTCCACCCCGTACAGGTCCAGCCCGAACACCTCGCCGACCTGCGCCACGATCCGCGCGACGCTCCCCGGCAGCGGCACCTGCCGCTCGCGCACGCCCTGCCCGGGGTGCAGCGGGGAGGAACGTTCCGTCGCGAAGAGCTCGCCGTCGACGCAGTACACCTTGAGGTCGGTCCCGGAGTTGGGCACGTACGGCTGCGCGATCAGCAGCCCCTCCCCCGCCAGCTCCGGACCCACCTCCAGCAGTTGCTCGGGGCTGCGCACCAGCCGCACGGCGCGCCCGGAGCTGCCGTCGGCGGGCTTGACCACCAGCGGGTACTCGGCGGCCGGGATCTCCGCCAGCCGCTCCCAGCGCGCGGCCGCGTACGTCACCGGGACGGGCAGGCCGCGGGTGCGGCCGATGACCGCGGCGAGCGCCTTGTCCCGGACCCCGCGGATCGAGCGCACGTCGTTCACCGTGGTGAGGCCGACGGCGGCGGCCGACTCCAGCAGGGTCAGCCCGGGGCCGCCGGACACGGTCTTGAGCACCCAGGCGTCGTGGCTGCCGGCCCGGACCTCCTCGGAGATCGCCAGCAGCGAGTCCCCGGGGCGCAGCACGTCCACCCGGTGCCCCCACGCGGTGAGTTGGCGTGCCACGTCGAGCGGCATGCCGTCGTGCCGGTAGTGTTCCTCCACCAGAAAGCAGAGCCTCATCGGCCTGTCTTCCCCCTTGCCTCGCCTCGTGCAGACGTCCGCCGTCCCCCTCGGCAGAGCTGTAAAGGCTTCAGCATGCACGCCGCGGCCGCACAAGATCGCTGCGGGCGGGTAAGCGTTCGGCAACAATCGGCCCCCGGAACGGCGACGCGCGGGCGGCGCCGAGCCCGGAGGAGCCGCGGCCCGCCCCGACAAACCGGTGGCGCCCCTCCCCCGCCCCTGCTTGGATGCACGCCGTGACCCCTGATGATCATGCCCACGACCGCCCCCTGCTCGACGAGATCGAGCGCTACTACGACGCCGTGCCCCGCAGCGCCGCCCGCGCCGAGGACTTCGGGCCGCTGACCCTGTTCCTCCGCGACGGGGCCGGCTGGCCCTACTACGCCCGCCCGACCCTCGGCCACACCGGCCCCGCCGCCACCGCCGAGGACGTCCGCCGGGTGCTGGAGCGCCAGCGGGAGGCGGGCGCGCCGGAGGCCTTCGAGTGGGTGGCCGAGCAGAACCCGGAGCTGCGCGCGGCGGTCGAGGCGGCGGGCCTGACGGTGCACGAGCACCCGCTGCTGGTGCTGGGCCCGCAGGACGAAGCGGCCCCGGCGCCCGAGCTGCCGGAGCGGGTGGAGGTCCGGGTGCTGGCGCCGGACGCCCCGGAGCTGGCGGCCGCCGTCGCCGTCCCGCACCTGGCCTTCGCCGAGCCGGGCACCGCCGTCGGCCCGGCCGGCGCGGCCGAACTCGCCGAACGCGCGGCGACGTTGGCGGCCGACGGCACGGCGGAGCGGATCGCCCGGCGGATCGCCACCGGCACCACCGTGCTGGCCGCGGCCGTCGAGGACGGCACGGTCCTGTGCGCGGGCCAGCACAACCCGGTGGGCCCGGTCACCGAGGTGGCCGGGGTGGGCACGCTCCCGTCCGCGCGCCGTCGCGGGCTGGGCCTGGCGGTCACCGCGGCTCTGGTCGAGCACGCCCGGGCGAACGGGGTGCGGACGGTGTTCCTGTCCGCCGCCGACGAGGACGTCGCCCGGATCTACCGCCGGGCCGGCTTCCGCACCTTCGCGACGGCCCTGATCGCGGAGCCCGCCGCCCAGCAGGAGCCTGCCGCCCAGTAGGAGCCCCCGCCCGGCAGGCGCCTGCCACGCGGCAGGAAACCTCCGCCCGGCAGGAGCCCCCCGCGTAACAGGCCGCCCACCGGCCCCGGCCCGAAAGGCCCCGGCAGGAACGGGGACGGCGCCGGTCAGTCGTCGTCCCCGTCCTCGTCGTCCGCCCCGCTGACCTCCTCCCCCTCCGCCTCGTCCACCACCCAGGCCGCGAGCCGCTCGGCGACGCCCGACACCCCGAGCCGCCCCTCGCGGATGGCCCGGGAGAGGCTGCGCACCTCGCGGGCGGTGGTGGCGACGGTGCAGCCGCTGGCGACGAGGTAGGCGTAGGCGACGGCGGTCGCGAAGAGTTCGTTGGTCTTCTCCAGTGCCGGCACCCGGATCAGCTGGTGCATCAGCGCGGCGGCGCGGTCCTGTGGTTCGGGGTAGACCGAGATGTCGAATATCTCGGCCTGGTGGCGGGTGACCGCCGCGAGCAGCGAGCCGTAGTCGGTGACCTGCGGATCACCGGGCGTGTACTGCTCGGCGGTCATGAGCAGCCACGAGAGGTCGACCTCCAGCTTCAACGGCGCACGTCCTGGAGGTCGCCGGGCTCCCCGAACTCGGCGAGGAAGGCCGACTCGTACTCCTTCATGAACTGCGCGGCCGCGTCCACGAAGGCCCGCCCTGACTCGCCCATGTCCTGTTGGACCAGGCGCTCGATGTACTGGTTCATGGAGATCCCCTGCTGCTCCGCCCGTTCCCGGGCCATCTCGGCGGTCGTGGCGTCGACCCGCACGTTCAGCTGCTTCTTACCCATGCCGTTCAAGCTAGCGCTCAAGTGCTAGCACAACAAGGGCGTGCGCACACCGCCCGCACACCTGCCGCACGCCCCCGCGCAACCCGGCCGTCACCGTGGCGCCGGACGGCAGCCACCGGAACGCCGGACGGGCCGCCGGCGAGGCGCCGGAACGCCGGACGGCCGGGCCCGCGGCTGGCTGCCACGGACCCGGCCCGCGCCGGAAGGAGGCGGATCAGAACTGGGTGCTGACGGTCACCCCGCTGAAGTCGCTCTTCGCGTAGAGGCTCACGTAGCGGTAGCCCGCCGTCGGGTTGGTCACCGTGATGCTCTGGGTGGTGCCCGCGTTGGTGGAGGCGGCGGTGTAGGCACTCGGCGAGGCCCAGGTGCTGTCGCTGTAGTACAGGTACGCGGTGCCGGTGCCCCCGGAGGTGGTGATCTTCAGGGTGCTGGTGCCGGCCGGCAGGTAGACGTACAGGTAGTCCAGGTTGCCGGCGGTGGCCGACAGGTTGGCGCGCGAGCAGTTCTTGCCGAGCGCGTCGGTGCGCGGGTCGGTGCAGGCCGGCGGGGTGGTCGGGCCACCGCCGCCGCCCGTGGTCACGGCGACGGAGGCCGGGGTGCTGGCGGTCCTGCCGGTGTCGTCGGTGACGGTCAGCGCGACGGTGTAGGTGCCGGCGGCCGCGTAGGTGTGGGTCGGGTTCTGCTGGTCGGAGGAGCTGCCGTCGCCGAAGGTCCAGTGCCAGGCGGTGAGCCGGCCGGCGCCGGTCTGGACGGACTTGTCGGTCAGCGTGACGGTCGCGCCGGAGACCGACTGGCCGAACAGCGCGGTCGGGCCGGCCGCCAGGCAGGCGCCGCCGGCGCAGGTGTCGAGCCAGGCGTCGAAGTCGGCGTCGTAGCGGGTGCCGATGCCGTTGTAGACCGCGTAGCCGCCCTGGTAGTCGCCGGTGCGGAAGTGGGCGAGCATGGCGTCGATGTCCGCCGGGTGCTTCTCGAACATGTACCGGACGGCCAGGTAGCCCCACGGGTAGGTGCGCACGGTGTCCGAGTTGCCGTACGTGTTCTGGAAGAGGGTGCTCAGCTTGTAGGTGTGCTTGGCGGCCTCGGCCATCGCCTGGGTGTCGGTGGTGCCGCGGTAGGCGTAGGACTCGTACTCGGCGACGCCCTCGATCCACCAGATGTCCGGGACGGAGATCTCGGTGGAGAAGTTGCCCTTGAGGTCGTAGATGTTGTCCAGGTAGTGGGTGTACTCGTGGTTGAGGTTCCACACGTTGGCGGTGAAGCCGTCGTTCCAGGACTTCTGGTACATCACGCACACGGCCCGGTTGTTCGGGTCGGTCGGGTCCATGACGGTCTGTCCGCCGTTGTCGGTGGAGTTGTTGAAGATCGCCCAGGAGTAGGTCAGGTAGTCCGCCTGGTTGGCGAAGACCGCGAGGGTGAGCTCCTTGTCGTACTGACCGGGGATCGGACCGTTGTCCTTCACCAGCTTGTGGAAGAAGGTGTCCTCACCGCGCAGGCTGGCGCAGACCGCGGCCAGGTCGGCGGGCGACAGGACCTCGGTCTGGATGGTGCGGTTGTCGCACACCAGCTGGTTCGGCAGCACCGCGGCGGTCAGCTTCGCCGGCAGGTCGCAGATGCCGTAGTACGAGCACTGGCCGGGGTCGAAGCTGTTGGCCTGGTAGGCGGTGTGGACGTACAGCGGGCCGGTGGCGCCGGTGATCTGCGCGCCGTCGAGGACCGCCTTGACCTTGCCCTTGACCGCGGCCTCGACCACCGGGCCGTCGCCGGCCATCCGGCCGAGGTCGTTGCCCGCGTTGACGTCCAGGTAGGCGTTGGCCGTGCCGAGCAGGTCCTTGTGGTTCAGCGCGAAGTCGCCGAGGGTGGCGCCGATGCTCGGGTCGGCGCCGACCGCGCTGACGAAGTCGGGGTTCCAGTTGCCCCGCCACAGCGGCGCGGAGAGCACCGCGTTGACCGCCTTGAGCATCTTCGGGAAGGCGTTGTACGAGTTGTCGTACGCCGTCAGCACCTGCTTGTAGACGCCCAGGTAGCTGCCCTGGAGGTTGGCGCTGTCGGTGAGCACCAGCACCTCGTTGAGCACGGTGCCGTTGGCGTCGCTGACGTCGGTGCGGTGCGGGGC
Source organism: Kitasatospora sp. NPDC056800 (assembly GCF_042789775.1). Classification (NCBI taxonomy): domain Bacteria; kingdom Bacillati; phylum Actinomycetota; class Actinomycetes; order Kitasatosporales; family Streptomycetaceae; genus Kitasatospora; species Kitasatospora sp. NPDC056800. The sequence continues at coordinate 9,516 of NZ_JBHUAL010000161.1, forward strand.
GGCGAAGAACGCGTCGAGGGCGGCCTTGGAGCCGCTGGTCAGGGCCGCGCCGTACGGGCCCACCGCGTCCGCGTTGTTCGACTGCACGAACCAGCCGGCCCGCTGGAAGAGCACGAGCTGCAGGATGGCGGTCGAGTTGTCGCCGGTGTAGCCGGCCGCCATGGTCCGGAAGGCGTCGGCGACGGTGAGCATCTTCGATTCCTTGAAGATGCTGCCCGCGTCGGTGCCGGTGACGTTGAACAGCGTGTTGACGCAGTCCGTGGTCGAGCCCTCGATGAAGGAGACCAGGTCGGCGCCGCTGCGGCTGCCGAAGTCGGCCGGGGTGCAGCTCTGCGCGGCGGCCGCTCCGGCGGCGCCGCGGGCGGCGAGGGCCGGCTTGGCCGGGGGCGCCTTCGGCTCGGCCGGGCGCGGCGCGGTCTGCACGACGGTGTCGGCCGGCTGGCCCATCACGACCTGGCCGAGCAGCGCCGGGGGCAGCGGCTTGGCGACGGGGGCGAGGTCCTCGGCGGCACGGGCCTGGGCGGCCGGGTCGACGGTGAGGAAGGCGCCGAGCGGCTTCGGCTGGACGGAGCCCGGGTCGGCCGTCGGAGCACCGGCCGCGGGCCGGGCGGGAGCGGCGGAAGCACCGGAGGCGGCCGAGGCGACGGAGGCGGCTGACGCCGTGGCCGGCAGCAGCGTGGCGGCGGCGCAGCAGCCGGCCACGAGGCCGGCCAGCAGGGTGGGGAGGGGTATCCGTGGGCGCACTGGTGGGGTCCTTCTCCTGTGGGGGAGGCGCTGGGAGGACTGCCGAGACGTTGGGGGAACGCGTCATGATCCTGCCAGCGACGGAAGGTCAGAACAATGTCACAGGTCATATGACATCTTCCGGCCCGGCCATAACACGGACCCCCACCCACTGCCACTACGACCGGTACGTCCGCGCGGCCCACGCCTGGAAGCTCGGCGCGGCCGCGATCAGGTCCCGGTACGCCGCGGCCGCCGCCCCGAACAGCGTCTCCACCACCTCCCCGCCCACCCCGGCCGGCCGCCAGACCAGCAGCTGCCGGACCCAGATCGGCGTCCCCGCCAGCGGCTTGACCACCACGTCCGCGAGCGGCCGGGTGGTGGCCTGGACGACGGAGATGCCGAGCCCGGCGGCGATCATCTCCTGGAGCTCCAGCCGGCCGCCGAGGAACTCGTGGACGGTCGCCGGGGCGAACCCCGCCGCGGCGCAGGCCCCGTGGAAGACGCCGTGCCAGCCGGCCCCGTCGTCGGGGGTCAGGAACCACTCCTCCTCCGCGAGGTCCGCCAGGGCCACCTCGGTGCGGTGCCGCAGCCGGTGGCCGGCCGGCAGCGCGACGAAGACCGGCTCGGTGACGATGCCGCGGTGCGCGACGGACGGCGAGTGGCACAGCTCCCGGCCCGGGTAGTCCACGGCCACCGCGACGTCCGCCTCGCCCCGCTCCAGCAGCTCGACGATGTCCGAGGAGCGGTAGACCGACGTCACGGTGAAGCGCTGCCCGGGCCGCTGGTGCCGGGCCCTGGTGACCAGCCCGGGCAGGATCGGGGCGTTGGTGGCCGCCAGCCGCAGCTCGCGCGGGGCGGGCCCGGCCGAAGCCTCCGCACGGCGGCCCAGGCAGTCGGCGCGGGTGAGCAGTTCCCGGGCGGCGGCCAGCACCTCCACCCCGAAGCCGGTCGGCGCGACACCGGCGGCGGTGCGTTCGAACAGCGGGGCGCCCAGGTGGCGTTCGATCCGGCGCAGCTGGGTGCTGGTCGCCGGCTGCGAGGCGCCGAGCAGGGCGGCGGCCCGGCCGACGCTCCCGGTGTCGGCGATGGCGCACACCACGCGCAGGTGCCGCAGCTCCAACTCCATGACGCTCCCCCTCACGCATCGGCCGGCCCCGGCCGACGGCGCGGGGCGGCTGCCGCCAAGGGCGGTGCAACAGCACACATCACATGTCAGCTGCTCACCTTCGCCCCGGCGATTTGCCTCGTCAAGCCCCCTCCCGGGACCCGACGGCACTCCGCGCACCATCTTTTACCCGCGCATTGCCGACGCCTGACCTTCCGCCCTGCTCCGGTCGCGCCCACACCTGCCCTCCGCCCCGCTCCGGACCCCGCCCGCACCTGCCCTCCGCCCCGGTCCGGCCCCCGCCCACCACCGCCGTGCCGCCACCAGGCGGAGCGGGACTTGAAGACCGACCCACCGTCCGGGACGCTGAAAACCCCCCTGCGTTCCCCCGAGCGGGCACCGACCGGTGCGGAGGCCGACCGATGACAGCCATGTTCGATCAGGAGCTGCGCGAGCAGCTCGCCCAGGCCCGCCGGGACCTCGCGGCGGCCCGGGCCGAAGGGGACGCCGACGGCGTCCAGGCGTACGAGGGCCGGGTCGCCTCGCTCCTGCGGCTCGCCGCCCAGCACGGCATCGACCTCCCGCACAGCGTCGACGAGGAGGAGCACAACGAGTAGCCGGCCCCCGGACGCGGCGGAGGCGGCCACCCCGAACGGGTGACCGCCTCCTGCCGTGCCTACCCGGCGCCCTGGATCACTCCCCGGCCGGCTCCAGGATCGCCACGCACTCGAAGTGGTGCGTCATCGGGAACAGGTCGAAGGCCCGCAGCGACACCGGCCGGTAGCCGCCCTCGCGGAAGAACTTCAGGTCCCGGGCGAGCGCCGCCGGGTCGCAGGCCACGTACGCGATCCGGCGCGCCTCCAGGCCGACCAAGTGGGCGACGGTCTCGCGGCCGGCGCCCGAGCGCGGCGGGTCCAGCACGATCAGGTCGGTGGCGGTGATGCCGGTGCGCGGCAACAGCGTCTCGACCCGGTCGCACTCGATCCGCACGTTGTCCAGCGCGGCCAGGTTGTGCCGGGCGTCGACCACGGCCTGCTTGGCGGACTCGATGCCGAGCACCGCGCCGTCCTCGCCGACCCGGTCGGCCAGCGCGCCCGCGAACAGGCCGACTCCGCAGTACAGGTCGAGCGCGCTCTCGCCCCACTGCGGGTCCAGCCCGTCCAGCACCGCGTCGACCAGGGTGTCCGGCGCCTCCGGGTGGATCTGCCAGAAGCCGCCGTCGCTGATCCGCCAGGTCCGCCCGGCGGCCCGCTCGCGGACGAAGCCGCGCCCGTGCACCTTGTGCACGTCGCCCTGCTCGTCCACCCGGGCGATCGACACCGGCTTGTCCAGCTCGACCAGCGGCAGCTGGGCACCGTCGCGCGGGGTGAGCACCACCTGGCGGTCGGAGGAGCCGGTCGCGGCGATCACCTCGACGCTCGCCACGCCCGGCCAGTCCCTGGTCTCGACGCCCAGCTCGGTGACGCCCTCGGCGGCGATCAGGCAGCGGTCCACCGGCTGCACCTCGTGCGAGCGGTACTTGCGCAGACCGACCTTCCCGGTCTCGGCGTCCACCGTGTACTGCACCCGGGTGCGCCAGGCCGGCACCTGCCCGGCCGGCAGCTTGCCGCCGACCGGCTCGACGCTGCCGTCCCAGCCGGCCTCGGCCGGGGTGAGCCCGGCCAGCTTGGCCAGCTGCTCGGTCAGCACCGCCGCCTTGAGCTTGCGCTGCCCGCCGGGGGTGACGTGCTGCCAGTCGCAGCCGCCGCACTTGCCCGGACCGGCGAACGGGCACGGCGCCTCGATCCGGTCCTTGGAGGGCTCCAGCACCTCCACCGCGTCGGCCCGCAGGAACCGCGAGGTGGTGGTCCCGTCGGTCACCAGCGCGACGACCCTCTCACCGGGCAGCGCGTGCCGCACGAACAGCACCCGGCCCTCGTGCCGGGCCACGCAGTGCCCGCCGCCGTGCGCGACCGGGCCGACCTCGACCTCGTAGCGCTGCCCGACCAGCGGCTCCCCGGACGGCGCCTCGGGCCGCGAGGGCCGCGCGGCGGCGGTGCGCAGCGCCTTGGGCGGCCGCACCGCCTGCTTGCGCGGCGCCTTCCGGTCGCCCCCGGCGGCGCCCTTCGGCGCACCCTGACCGGCGCCCTGACCGGCGCCCTGGCCGGCGTCCTGGCCGGCGTCCTTGCCCGCACCCTTGGGCGCGTCCTTGCCGGATCCCTTGACGGAGCCCTTGGCCGCGGCACCCTTCGCCGCGGAGCCCTTGGCCGCAGCGCCCTTGCCCGCGGCACCCTTCGCCGCGGAGCCCTTCCCGGCCACCGGCTCGGCGGGCCCCCGGTCCTCCCGCTCGCCCGGGACGAACGGCGCGGTGCTCGCGGTGAGGCCGTCGCGGTCGGTGGCCTCCGGACGGGACGGCCGGCCCCAACGCGGCCGGGAGACCTGACCGGGCTTGGAGCCGCCCCGGCGGGCGCCCTTGCCGGAGGCGCCGGAGGAGCCCGAGGAACGGGGCGGAGTGTTGCGGGTCACTGGGAGGAGTCCTTGCTGCGGTCGGGGCTGTCACCGGCGTTCGTACCGGTGGAGACGGAATCCTTCGACTTTACGGCCTTCGGCGCCCGAGGCTCGCCACGCCGGACGGCGCCCGGCGCCGACCAGGCCTTCTGCGGCTTGCGCCGCTCGGAGGACTCCAGCTGCCACGGTACCGAGGTGACCATCACACCGGGCTTGAACAGCAGCCGCCCCTTGAGCCGCAGCGCGCTCTGGTTGTGCAGCAGGTGCTCGTACCAGTGGCCGACCACGTACTCCGGGATGTAGACCGAGACCACGTCCCGCGGGCTGCTGCGCCGCAGGTTCTTCACGTAGTCCAGGACCGGCCCGGTGATCTCGCGGTACGGCGAGTCCAGCACCTTGAGCGGCACCTCGATGCCGCGCTCGTCCCACTCCCGCCGCAGCGCCGCGGTGTCCGCCGGGTCGACGTTGACCGTGACCGCCTCCAGCGTGTGGGCCCGGGCCAGCCGGGCGTACGCCAGGGCGCGCAGCGCCGGCTTGTGCAGCTTGGAGACCAGCACGATGGCGTGCACCCGGGTGGGCAGCACCACGTCGTCCGGCTCCTCGGCGGCGATGAGCTCGTCGGAGACCCGGTCGTAGTGGCGCCGGATGCCCTTCATCATCACGAACAGCACGGCCATCGCGGCGATCGCGATCCAGGCGTGGCCGATCTTGGTGACCAGTACGACGATCAGCACGGCCATGGTCATCACCAGGCCGAAGGCGTTGATCGCCCGGCTGCGCTGCATGTGGCGGCGCTTGGCCGGGTCGGTCTCGGTGCGCAGCAGCCGGGTCCAGTGCCGGATCATGCCGGACTGGCTCATGTTGAAGGCGACGAAGACGCCGACGATGTAGAGCTGGATCAGCCGGGTCGGGTCGGCGTCGAAGGCGAGGATCAGCAGGATCGCGGCGATCGCCAGCAGGATGATGCCGTTGGAGAAGGCCAGCCGGTCGCCGCGGGTGTGCAGCTGGCGCGGCAGGTAACGGTCCTGGGCGAGGATCGAGCCGAGCACCGGGAAGCCGTTGAAGGCGGTGTTGGCGGCGAGCACCAGGATCAGGCCGGTGACGCCGGCGACGAAGTAGAAGCCGGGCGTGAAGTTGTTGAACACGGCCTCGCTGATCTGCGCCAGCGCGGTCTTCTGGTGGTAGCCGGGCGAGGAGCCGACGAGCTGCTCGGCCGGGTTCTCGGCCATCTGGACACCGGTCAGCCGGGCCAGCCAGATGATGCCCATGAACATCACGACGGCGATGCTCGCCATCATCAGCAGCGTGGTGGCGGCGTTCTTGCTCTTCGGCTTGCGGAAGGCCGGCACGCCGTTGGAGATCGCCTCCACACCGGTCAGCGCGGCACAGCCGGAGGAGAAGGACTTCAGCAGCAGGAACACCATCGCGAAGCCGGTCAGCGAGTCGTTGCCGGGGGTGGCGGCGAGGTGGAACCCGGAGCTCTCCGCGGGCATGTCCTGGCCGAGCGCGAAGTGCCGGAAGACGCCGTAGCCGACCATCCCGATCACGCCGACCATGAAGGCGTAGGTGGGAACGGCGAAGGCGCTTCCGGACTCGCGCACACCGCGCAGGTTCATGCCCATCAGCAGGACGACCACGACCACCGACAGGACCGCCTCGTGACCGCGCAGCGAGGGCACCGCGGAGACGACGTTGGCGACGCCCGAGGTGGTCGACACGGCCACGGTGAGCACGTAGTCGACCATCAGCGCGCTGGCGACCACCAGACCGGCGGCCGGCCCGTGGTTGACGGTCGCGACCTCGTAGTCGCCGCCGCCGCTGGGGTAGGCGTGGACGTTCTGCCGGTACGAGGCGACCACGGCGAGCATCACGATCGCCACGACGACGCCGATCTGCCAGGAGAAGTGGATCGCCGAGGCGCCCGCGATGGAGAGGGTGAGCAGGATCTCCTCGGGGGCGTACGCGACCGAGGAGAGCGCGTCCGAGGCGAACACGGGCAGCGCGAGCCGCTTGGGCAGAAGCGTCTCGCCCAGCTTGTCGCTGCGTAGGGCGCGCCCGATCAGGATGCGTTTCGGAAGGTCAGTCGGCATAGGCACGTTAAGGAATCGTAGGGGCTCCCCGGTCAAGGCTCCGCCGTTTGTCCCCCCCTTCGTCGCGACTGCGTTCGGTGGACCGGCTAGCGTGTCGGATACGAGTCGGCGGGCAACACTCTGGTTGTCGAGCGTTGCCGGGTCGGCGCCCCCACGAGGAACCTCGTCCCGGACGACCGGGCGGGAAACGGAGCTGAACGGTGTTTGCGCAGGTCAAGACCCCTTCGGGACGGGTGAGGTAAGCGCCGGTGCACATCGTCATCATGGGCTGCGGCCGCGTGGGCTCCGCCCTCGCCAGAGCCCTGGAGAAACAGGGCCACTCGGTGGCCGTGGTCGACCAGGACCCGACCGCGTTCCGTCGGCTGGGCGCCGGCTTCAACGGGCGCCGGGTGACCGGCGTCGGCTTCGACCAGGACACCCTGCGCGAGGCGGGCATCGAGGAGGCCGGCGCCTTCGCCGCGGTCTCCAGCGGTGACAACTCCAACATCATCGCCGCGCGCGTGGCCCGGGAGAACTTCGGCGTCGAGAACGTCGCCGCCCGGATCTACGACCCCCGCCGCGCCGAGGTGTACCAGCGCCTGGGCATCCCCACCGTGGCGACGGTCCGCTGGACCGCCGACCAGATGCTGCGCCGGCTGCTGCCGAGCGGCGCCGAGCCGCTGTGGCAGGACCCGAGCGGTGGCGTCCAGCTCGCCGAGGTCGCGTACGACCCGCGCTGGATCGGCCACCGGATCGGCGAGCTGGAGGAGGCCTCCGGCACCCGGGTGGCGTTCGTCACCCGGCTCGGCGAGGGGGTGCTCCCCTCGCCGCAGATGGTGGTGCAGGAGGGCGACCTGGTGCACGTGATGCTGCGCCGGGCCGACCTGACGGCCGTCGAGGCCGCGTTCGCGCAGGGGCCGAAGGAGGAGGGTCACTGATGCGGGTCGCCATTGCCGGGGCCGGAGCCGTGGGCCGCTCGATCGCGGGCGAGCTGCTGGAGAACGGCCACGAGGTCCTGCTGATAGACAAGAACCCGAACTCCATCTCGGTGGAGCGGGTCCCGATGGCGGAGTGGCTGCTGGCCGACGCCTGCGAGATCACCTCGCTGGACGAGGCCGCGCTCCAGCGCTGCCACGTGGTGATCGCCGCGACCGGTGACGACAAGGTCAACCTGGTCGTCTCGCTGCTCGCCAAGACCGAGTACGCGGTGCCGCGGGTGGTCGCCCGGGTGAACAACCCCAAGAACGAGTGGCTCTTCAACGAGTCCTGGGGCGTGGACGTCGCCGTCTCCACCCCGCGGCTGATGTCCGCGCTGGTCGAGGAGGCGGTCAGCGTCGGCGACCTGGTCCGCCTGATGCGCTTCAGCCAGGGCAACGCCAACCTGGTCGAGCTGACCCTGGCCTCCGACACCGAGCTGGTCGGCACCCGGGTCGGCGACGTGGCCTGGCCGCAGGACACCGCGCTGGTGACCATCATCCGCGAGGGCCGGGTGCTGGTGCCGGGCAAGGACGACACCCTGGAGGGCGGCGACGAACTGCTCTTCGTCGCCGCGCAGGAGCGCGAGGAGGAGCTGGAAGAGCTCCTCTCGGCCATCTCGGGCGCCCAGTAGCCCCGGAGCGCGCGACACGGGAGAAGGGCCCGCACCCCTCGGGGTACGGGCCCTTCTCCGTCGTTCGGGACGGGCGGGAGGCGGCTACTTCGCCGGCTCCTCCTCCTCGTCCAGCTGCGCCTTGATCGGCGGCGGCGCCTTCAGCAGGATCTGCCAGGTCACGTACATCGCCAGCAGCAGCGGCGGGATGCCGAGGGCGACCTTCAGCCAGCCCAGCAGGTTGACGTTGTGGGTGAAGTACAGCGGGAAGAGGATCACCGGCTTGGCGCCCATGATCAGCACCCAGGCCCAGGTCGCCTTGGTGTAGGCGGCCAGCCGGCCCGGGTTCTCCTTGCGCCAGGTGAACATCTCGCCGGTGATCGGGCCGAGCATCACCCCGATCATCGGCCAGCGCGCCAGGGCGGAGGTCGCCAGGGCGACGCAGTAGCCGACGTTCCAGAGCAGGCCGGGCAGGTAGAAGTCCTCGGCCTTGCCGCTCTTCATCGAGATCCAGGCGCCGAGCGCGACCCCGAACACCCCGCTGAAGGCGTGCTGGATGGTCTGCCGCTTCGCCAGCCGGGCCACCACGAACAGGGCGCTCAGGCCCAGCGCGGCCCAGGCCGACGTGCTGACCTGGTGGGTCAGGTTGTAGGTGACGATGAAGACCAGGCCGGGCAGCGTCATGTCGATCATGCCGCGCACGCCGCCGAAGGCCTGGAGCACGGTGTCGGCCGCCTCCTTGGAGGCGGCCCTGCGGGCGGCCTCCGCGTCCGCGGGATCGACCGCCAGGTCGAGCTGGGCGGCGGCCTCGCCGCCGGGCTGGTTGCTCACGCTCATTCGCTCCCGTGTCCGACCGGACGCAGCTCATAGCGGGGGTTGAACAGCACGCGGCGCCCGCGTGCGTGACTGATCCGGCCGCTGGCGACCAGCCGGCGGCCGGGCTCTATCCCGGCGATCGAGCGGCGGCCGAGCCAGACCACGTCCAGCGCCTCGGTACCGTCGAAGAGTTCGGCCTCCAGGGCGGGCACCCCCGCCCTCGGGCGGAGCGTCACCGTGCGCAGCGTGCCCGCGACGGTGACCAGCTCGCGGTCCCCGCAACCGGCGATCGGCGTGCAGCCGGACTCCGCGGCGATCTCCTGACGCAGCTCCTCGGCGTCCAGTTCCTCGGCCGAGGAGGTCAGCCGGCTGAGCATGCGGCGGAACCGCCCCTGCGGCGGGCCGCTGCTGTTGTCACCACTCATGTCGGAAGGGTACCGGGTTCCGGCCCCCCGGCGGCAGGCCGCGCGACCGCCGGGGGCGGTCGCGGTCAGCTCTCGAAGCGGTACCCCATGCCCGGTTCGGTGATGAAGTGGCGCGGGTGCGAGGGGTCGCGCTCCAGCTTGCGGCGCAGCTGGGCGAGGTAGACCCGCAGGTAGTTGGTCTCGGTGCGGTAGGCCGGGCCCCAGACCTCCTGGAGCAGCTGGGTCTGGCTGACCAGCCGCCCGGCGTTGCGGACCAGTACCTCCAGCAGGTGCCACTCGGTCGGCGTGAGGCGTACGTCGGCGCCGTCCCGGTTGACCTTCTTGGCCGCGAGGTCGACGGTGAAGGACTCGGTGACGACCAGCGAGTCGGCCTCCCCGGCCACCGGCTCGGCCCGCCGCACGGCGGCCCGCATCCGGGCGAGCAGCTCGTCCATGCCGAACGGCTTGGTGACGTAGTCGTCGGCGCCCGCGTCCAGCGCCTCGACCTTCTCGTCCGAGGCGTGCCGGGCCGACAGCACGATGATCGGCACCCGGGTCCAGCCGCGCAGGCCGCGGATCACCTCGACCCCGTCCATGTCGGGCAGGCCCAGGTCGAGGACGACCACGTCCGGATGGCGGGCCGCGGCCAGCTCCAGGGCGCTCGCGCCGTCATGGGCCGCGTCCACCTCGTACTTGCGGGCCTTGAGGTTGATCACCAGCGCGCGGACGATCTGCGGTTCGTCGTCCACGACGAGGACCCGGGTCATTTACGGGCTCCGCCTTTCAGGGCTGTCTGACTTACGGACTGGGGACTGCTCTACGACGTTCGGTGCGACGTGCGACGTGCTGTGCGGCGTACGGCCTGGGAGGCGCGCCGGCCCCCGGAGGAGCGACGGCCGGCCGGTGCACCGCCGGTTCTCAGGTGATCAGGTCCGGGAGCGGGCCGCCACCCTCGCCGCCCCGCTCCCCCGGTTCGGGCGGCCGTTCGACCACGGGCAGGCTGACGACCATGGTGAGTCCGCCGCCCGGGGTGTCCTCGGCGGTGACGGTACCGTCCATCGCCTCGACGAAGCCGCGCGCCACCGCGAGTCCGAGGCCCACCCCGGCGCCGCGCGGCGCGTCCCCGTACCGCTGGAACGGCGCGAAGATCCGCTCCTTGGCGTCCTCGGGCACCCCCGGGCCGCGGTCCACGATCCGCAGCTCGACCCGGGCCGGCCGCCCCGGCTGCCGCAGCTCGTCGGCCTTGACCAGCACCCTGACCCCGTCCGGGCTGTACTTGACGGCGTTCTCCACCAGGTTGGCCAGCGAGCGCTCCAGCAGCCCGCCGTCGGCCCGGACCATCGGCAGCGTCTCCGGGACCTCCAGCCGGACGGACTCCAGCGGCACCCCGCCGAGCGCGAACGGCACCACCTCGTCCAGGTCGGTCTCCTGGATCAGCGGGGTGACGGTCCCGGTCTGCAGGCGGCTCATGTCGAGCAGGTTGTTGATCAGGTGGTCCAGCCGGTCGGCCCCGGCCTCGATGCCGGCCAGCAGCTCGGCCTCGTCCTCCGGGGCCCAGTCGACGTCGGCCGAGCGCAGCGAGCTCACCGAGGCCTTGATGCCCGCCAACGGGGTGCGCAGGTCGTGCGAGACGGCGGCCAGCAGAGCCGTCCGGATCCGGTTGCCCTCGGCCTCCCGGCGGGCCTCGGCGGCCTCCCGGGCCAGCCGGCGGCGCTCCAGCACCACGGCGGCCTGGGCGGCGAACGCCCCGAGCAGGCGCCGGTCCGCCCCGGGCAGCACCCGGCCGCGCAGCACCAGCGCCAGGCTGTCGCCGACCGGGACGTCCACGTCGGCCTCCTCCGGCCGCTCCGGCGGGCGCGGGCCGGCGGTCGCCACCGGCGCCCAGGCGGAGAGCGGGTCCGGCCGTTCCAGCAGCGCGGCGCTCTCCTGCCCGAAGGTCTCCCGGACCTGCTCCATCAGCGCGGTCAGCACCCCGTCGCCGTTGGGCGCGCCGCGCAGCACCGTGCCGGCCAGCGCGCTGAGCGTCTGCGCCTCGGTCTGGCTGCGGGCGGCCTGCTGGGTGCGCCGGGCCGCGAGGTCCACCACCGACGCCACCGATATGCCGACGATGGTGAATATCGCCACCGCCATGATGTTCTGCGGCTCGTTGATGGTGAAGGTGTGCAGCGGCGGGGTGAAGTAGTAGTTCAGGACCGAGGAGGCGACCAGCGCCGAGCCGATCGCCGGCAGCAGCCCGCCCACCAGCGCCGCGCACACCGTCAGCGACAGGAACAGCAGCATGTCGGTGGAGAGCCCCAGCCCGCCGATCGCGGTCAGCACGATCGCCAGCAGCGGCGGCCCGACCAGTCCGATCAGCCAGCCGCCGACCGTCCGGGTACGGCCCAGGTCGGTGATCCGGCGGACCGGTATCTTGCCGCGCCGCCCGTGCCCGGCGTGCTCGTGGGTGACCATGTGGACGTCGATGTCCCCGGCCTCCCGGGTCACGATGGTGCCGACGCCCGGCCCGTACAGGTACTGCCAGCCGGGCCGCCGGCTGGTGCCCAGCACGATCTGGGTGGCGTTCACGCCCCGGGCGAAGTCCAGCAGCCCGCCGGCCGGGTCGTCGCCGAGGACGGCGTGGAAGGAACCGCCGAGGCTCTCCACCAGCGCGCGCTGCTCGATCAGCGTCTGCGGCGAGCCTGAGCCCACCAGCCCGTCCGAGCGGGAGATGTGCACGGCGAGCAGCTCGCCGCCGGAGACCCTGGCGGCGATCCGGGCCGCCCGGCGGATCAGCGTCGCCCCCTCGGGCCCGCCGGTCAGGCCCACCACGATCCGCTCCCGGGCCTGCCAGGTGCCCTCGATGCCCTGCTCGGCCCGGTACTTCTGGAGGTACTCGTCCACCCGGTCCGCGGTCCACAGCAGCGCCAGCTCGCGCAGCGCGGTCAGGTTGCCCGGGCGGAAGTAGTTGGCGAGGGCGGCGTCGATCTTCTCCGGCGCGTACACGTTGCCGTGCGCCAGCCGGCGCCGCAGCGCCTGCGGGGACATGTCCACCAGCTCGATCTGGTCCGCCCGCCGGACCACCTCGTCCGGGACGGCCTCGCGCTGGCGCACCCCGGTGATGCCCTCGACGGCGTCGCCCAGCGACTCCAGGTGCTGCACGTTGACGGTGGAGATCACGTCGATCCCGGCCGCCAGCAGCTCCTCGACGTCCTGCCAGCGCTTCTCCTTGCGGCAGCCGGGGACGTTGGTGTGGGCCAGCTCGTCCACCAGGGCCACCTGCGGGCGGCGCGCCAGGACGGCGTCCAGGTCCATCTCGGAGAACCGGGCACCGCGGTGCACCACCTGCTGCCGCAGCACGACCTCCAGCCCCGCGACCATGTCCGCGGTCCGCCGGCGGCCGTGGTCCTCCACGAACGCGACCACCACGTCCGTGCCCCGCTCCTGCCGCCGGTGCGCCTCGGCGAGCATGGCGTACGTCTTGCCGACCCCGGGGGCCGCCCCGAGGTAGATGCGCAGCCTGCCTCGTCCCATGAGCACCATTCTTGATCCGACCCGGCCCGGAGAACACCCCCGGACACCTGTTCCCCCTGCCTTCGAGACTACGGCGTGCGACGCGATTTTCCGCTGATCAGTGCGCTGATCAGGCGGTTTTAGCGGCATATTGACGGTGGACCAGCCACTCGGCGGGGGTCGTTCGGGAGGGGTCCGGAGGGGTCGGGGTGCGGTGGTGTCCGACATCGGCCCGGAAATGCGAAGAACCCCCATCCGGGACCCGGATGGGGGTTCTTCTGAAGAATTGTTCGGCGGCGTCCTACTCTCCCACAGGGTCCCCCCTGC
>NZ_JBHUAL010000162.1:0-22489 GCF_042789775.1 Kitasatospora sp. NPDC056800
CCGCCCGAGTCGACCCCGACCGGGCGGCCTGCGCCGTTCCCGTCCCCGCCGCCGCGGGCGTTCCCCCGGTCCGCCCGCCTACTGCTCGGCCGGGTAGTGGGCGAGGCCCGAGGCGAGCAGGCCGAAGGCGTGCCGCACCGCCGCCTCGACCCGGGTCCGTACCGCCTCGGCCGGCTCCCCGGCCACCATGGCCCGCCGGATCTCGCCGAGCACCGCCCGGTGGGCCCCCGCGACGGCTCCGGCCACGACCCGGGGGAGCGGGTCCTCCGGTGCGGCGCCCGTCTCCTCGGCCAGGGCGGCCGCCAGCGCCGCTTCGGCCCGTTCGCCGAGCTCCAGCAGTCGGGCCCGCAGGGCGGCGCTGTCCTCGACGATCCGCCAGAACGCCGCGATCCCCGGGTTCAGCCCGACCGTCGGCTCGCCGCTCGCGAAGGCCGCCAGCAGGTCGGCCCGGACGGCGTCCACGGCCGAGCTGCCCGGGGGGCGGTGCCGGACCACCTCGGCCAGGTGGGCGACCACCTCCTCCTGGCGGTCGAAGAACAGGTCCTCCTTGGTCGGGAAGTAGTTGAAGACCGTGTTCGGCGAGACCCCGGCGGCCCGGGCCACCTCGACCACCGTGACCCGGTCGAAGCCGCGCTCGGCGAACAGGCCCATGGCGGTGTCGGAGAGCAGCTCCCGGGTCTGCTGCTTCTTGAGTTCGCGAAGTCCCATGGCCGGATCCTATCCGCTAATCATGGTGTCACTGAAAACTTACAGTGACACCAAAAATATCCGCTACGGTGGCGGCATGACCTTCACCTTCGGCATCTATCCCGGCGGGCTGGCGGGCGACGACACCGGCGTGATCACCCCCGCCCGCCCCGACGACCCGGCCCGGATCACCGCCGCCCTGCGCGAACTCCAGGGCGGTGCAGGGGAGTTCCTGGTCCGCGCCTACCGCTCGTACCCGGGCGGCGAGCACACCCCCGAGCGGCCCGAGCGGTACGCCGTCGAGGGCCGCCGGCTCGACCTGGTGGTCCAGTACCGGGAGCGGAGCGGGGAGTTGGCGGGCTGGCTGGACTTCGTCCGGCGGACGGTCCGGACCGAGGGGCACCGCCTCGCCCTGCTCCAGATCTGCGAGGAGCCCAACCTGGACCTCCCGCCCGTGGACGGCAGCATCCCGAACGTCCGCCGGGCGCTGGTCGAGGGCGTGGTCGCGGCCAAGGAGGAGGCGCTGGCCCACGGATTCGACCGGCTGGCCGTCGGCTTCAACGCGGTGCCCTCCTTCGACCCCGCGGACACCTTCTGGACCGAGCTCGGGGAGCTCGCCGACGAGCGCTTCCACCGCGCCCTGGACTACGTCGGCCTGGACTTCTTCCCGGACGTCTTCCGCCCCGTCCAGCCGTCCCAACTCGCCGACGCGGTACGGGCGGTGCTCACCGGCTTCCGTCGGGACGCGCTGCCCCGGGCCGGGATCGGGCCGGACGTCCCGCTGCGGATCTGCGAGAACGGCTGGCCCACCGGCCCCGGGCGGAGCGAGGCGCGGCAGGCCGAGGTGGTGGCGGAGGTGGTCCGGACGGTCGCCGGGCTCGCCGCCGAACTCCACGTCACCGGTTACGCGTTCTTCGCGCTGCGCGACGCGGACAGCGCGGGTGCCGGACTGTTCCCGCGCTTCGGCCTGCTGCGCGACGACTACACGCCCAAGCCGGCCTTCGCGGTCTACCGCGGGCTGGTCCAGGAGCTGACGAACTGACGTTCCGGCAACGCTAGTTCGCCTCGAAGAAGCGCTCCACCGTGCGACGTCGCGCGGCGACGGCGTGCACCGGTTCGCCGATCACCCGGCCGGCCAGGGCGACGGCCAGCTCGCCGACGTCCTGCCGCAGCACGCGGGCCGCCTCGGCCCGGTCGGCGGCGATCCGGGCGCGGCCGGTGGTGAGCAGTTCGTCCCGGGCGCGGATGCCCTCCGCGCGGGCCGCGACCATCGCCGCCGCGCCGCGCTCGGCGTACTCCTCCCGGATCCGGGCCGCCTCGTGCCGTGCCTCGGCCAGCTCCAGCAGCCGGGCCTCCCGGGTGGCCTCGGCCTCGGCGAGCAGGGCCTCGGCGCGTTCGGCGCGGCCCTCGGTGGCCTCCCAGCGTTCGGACTGCACCCGTTCGATCCGCGGGAGCAGACGGCGGCCGAGCGCCCACATCAGCAGGAAGAGCAGTGCCAGGCCCAGCAGCAGCGGGGCCGGTTCGGGCTTGAGCGGGCCGAGTTCGAGGTTCACGCACGCCTCCCCAGGGTGTGACGTTCCGTCAGCCTTGAGCATCCCCAAGGACGACGGAGGTCGAACTCGGCCCGGGCATGAGCTGCGTCACGGCGGCCCCCGGGCCGTGCCGCCGCTCCGGGGGCCGGTCCTCCCGGCCGGCTACGTCACCTCGCCCCGGCGGGAGAAGCGCTCCGCCCGCCACTCGCCGCTCTCCAGCACCTCGGCCAACTGCCGGGCCGCGTCCCAGACCTCGGTGTACGACAGGTAGAGCGGCGTGAAGCCGAAGCGCATCAGGTCCGGCGCGCGGAAGTCGCCGATCACCCCGCGCTCGATCAGCGCCTGCACCACCGGGTAGCCGTCGGCGTGCCGCAGCGCGACCTGGCTGCCGCGCCGGGCATGCTCGCGCGGGGTCGCCACCTCGACGCCGTCCAGGCCCTCGGTCAGCGAGACGAACAGGTCGGTCAGCGCCAGGCTCTTCGCCCGCACCTCCGCCAGGTCGACCCGCTCCCAGATGTCCAGCGAGGCGCCGAGGGCGGCCTGGCCGAGCAGTGAGGGCGAGCTGGTCAGGAACCGGCCGATGCCCGGCTTCGGCTCGTACCCGGGCTCGAAGGCGAACGGCCGGGCGTGGCCGAACCAGCCGCTGAGCGGCTGGAGCGGGCCGGCCGCCAGGTGCCGTTCGGCGACGTACAGGAAGGCCGGCGAGCCGGGGCCGCCGTTCAGGTACTTGTAGGTGCAGCCGATCGCGAAGTCCGCGCCGGCGGCGTCGAGTCCGACCGGCAGCGCGCCCACGGAGTGGCACACGTCCCAGATCATCAGGGCGCCCGCGGCCTGCACCCGGGCGGTGATCCCGGGCATGTCCAGCAGCTCGCCGGTGCGGTAGTCGACGTGCGAGAGGACGACCGCGGCGACGTCCCCGTCCAGGTGCCGGTCCAGCTCCTCGGGGCGGATCAGCGCGCTGCGCGCGCCCTCGACCAGGCCGGTCACGCCCTCGGCGATGTACAGGTCGGTCGGGAAGGCCTCGGCGTCGCCGAGCACCGTGCGCCGGCCCGGGCGCAGCCGCAGCGCGGCCGACAGCACCTTGAACAGGTTGACCGAGGTGGTGTCGCAGACGACCACCTCCGCCGGAGCGGCGCCGACCAGCGGCGCGATCCGCCGCCCCAGCCGGTACGGCTGCTCGAACCAGCCGGCGTCGTTCCAGCTGCGGATCAGCTCCCGGCCCCACTCCTCCTCGACCACCCGGCGCACCCGCTCGGGCGTGCGCGCCGGCAGCGCGCCCAGCGAGTTGCCGTCCAGGTAGACCACCCCGTCCGGCAGGGCGAACTCCTTGCGGAACGCCGCCAGCGGGTCGGCGGCGTCAAGCGCCGCGCAGTCCTCGCGCGTGGTCATTGCCCGTCCCTCCCTCGTCATCCTCTGCCCGTCCCGTTCCGTACCCGTTGTGCCCGTCACAGCCCGTCCCGGATCGTCCACAGCTCCGGGAAGACGTCCTGCTCGGCCGACTTGCGCAGCCAGGTCAGCCCGCTGGAGCCGCCCGAGCCGGGCTTGCCGCCCATGGTCCGCTTGACCGCCGAGAGGTGGCGCTGGCGCCACCGGGTGACCCGCTCGGCCACGTCCAGCAGGGCCTCGCCGAGCGGCCGGAGCGCGGCGAGCTCCGGCTCGGTGTACACCCGCCGCCAGGCCGCCTCGACCTCCGCCGACGGCTGGTAGCGCTGCTCGGAGGGGGCCGGGTGCGGGGCCAGGCCGCGGCGCGCCAGCAGCGCCAGCGCCTCGTCGTACAGGCCGGGGGAGCGCAGTGCCTCGGTCAGCTCGGCCCGGGTGTCGGGCATCCCGTCGTACATCGCCAGCAGCGCGGCGTTCTTGTTGCCGAGCAGGAACTCCAGCCGCAGGAAGGCGGCGGACTGGAAGCCGGAGGCCTCGCCGAACAGCGAGCGGAAGGAGTTGAACTCGTGCGGGGTCATGGTGGCCAGCAGGTCCCAGGACTCCACCAGCACGTCCTGGACGTGGGTGCCCCGGCGCAGCGCGGCCAGGGCGGCGGTCAGATCGTCCTCGCGCAGCGCCTGCCGGGCGAGCGTCCACTCGTGCCGCAGCAGGTCGAACAGCAGCTCCATCACCTGGGTGGTGACGATGAACGACAGCTCGGCCGGCTCCTTGCTGCGCGGGTGCTGCAGGCCGTGCAGTTCCTCCAGGCGTACGTACTCGGCGTACGGGGTGCCCCGGCCGGGCGCTCCGCCCCGGCCGAACGACAGGTTGGGCGTCTCCACCGTGTCGTGCCCCATCCCGATCCCTCCAGATCCTCCGGGCCGCGTCGCCCGGTCCGGTGGACCAGCCGGACTGCCGGGTTCCACCGGGTGCCCATTGTGCGGCGGCGGTGCCCCCCGCTTGAATGGTCGACGGGCATCACAACCGCCTTCGGAGCTGTCGTTCGCGAGGCGTTCCGCCGATTCGCTTTACGAATGGAAATCCCTTGATCCCGACCACCCGGGAGGCCGCCTTGGACGCCGTCGACCGCCGTCTGCTCGCCGAGCTCCAGGCCGACGCCCGGCTCTCGTACAACGAACTCTCCCGCCGGGTGAGCTTGTCCGCACCCGCGGTGGCCGAACGGGTCCGCCGGCTGGAGTCCGAGGGCGTGATCAGCGGCTACCACGCCCACGTGGACCTCACCCGGGCCGGGCTGCCGATCACCGCGCTGGTCCAGATCCAGTGCTACGGCCCGCGCTGCGTGCTGCGCGACCCGGAGGTGCCGACCTGGCCTGAGGTGGTCCAGCTGCACCGGGTCACCGGCGGGGCGTGCTGCGTGCTGCTGGTCGCGGTGTCGACGATGGCCGAGTTCGAGGCGGTGTGCGACCGGCTCGGCGGCTACGGCCAGCCGTCCAGCTCGATGATCCTCTCCAGCCCGGTGCCCTGGCGGCCGGTGGTGCCGCACTGATCGCCGCCGGGTCGCGGTCGGGTCGCGGCACCGCGGCCGGCCGGCCCTGACGCGGACGTCAAGGGGTAGGTTGCCCGGCATGCCGAACGAGCGCCACATCCTGCTGCTGCCCGGGAGCCTGCGGGCCGGTTCCACCAACGAGACGGTGCTGCGCACCGCGGCCGCGGTGGCGGCCGCCACCCCGGGCCTGCGGGCCGCCTACTACGAGGGCCTGGCCGGGCTGCCGCACTTCAACCCGGACCACGACACCGACCCGCTGCCGGAGCCGGTGGCCGGGCTGCGGGCCGCGATCGGGGCGGCCGACGCGCTGCTGGTCTGCACCCCCGAGTACGCCGGGACGCTGCCGGGCGCGTTCAAGAACCTGCTGGACTGGACGGTCGGCGGGGTCGAGATCTCGGACAAGCCGACCGGCTGGATCAACGCCGCCGGCCCGGGCCGCGGTCTGGGGGCCGAGGCCACCCTGCGCACCGTCCTCGGCTACACCGGTGCGGCGGTGCTGGACGAGGCCTGCGTCCGGCTGCCGCTGGAGCGCGGCGCGGTGGGCCCGGACGGGCTGGTCGCCGACCCGCTGGTGCGCGAGCGGATCGGCGGGGTGCTGGCCCGGCTCGCGGCGGGCTGAGCCGGGGCTGAGCGGGGCTGAGCGGGGGGCTGGGGGCGGGCCGGGGTCAGTGCCCCGTCGGCAGGTGCACCCCGAGCCCGGCCAGGCCCTCCAGGAACAGCTCGACGCCGACCGCCGCCAGCAGCAGCCCGAGCAGCCGGGACAGCACCTCCAGCGAGGTGCGGTGGGTGCGCCGCATCAGCGGGGCGAGCACCGCCACGCAGAGGTAGTTGATCACCGCGACGGCCACGTACGCCCCGGAGACGGCGGCCTTCCAGCCCCAGTTGTCCTGGTTGAGCGAGGCGACCAGGACGGCCGTGATGGCGAGCGGGCTGGCGATGTACGGCAGCAGCAGTTCGCGGATTCCGTCCACCAGCGGGTTCGCGAGGTGCTCGTCCTCCTCGCCGTCCGAGCCGAGGTGGACGCCGAAGACCAGTGCGACGGCGTAGACGAAGAAGATCGCCCCGCCCGCGAGCTGCAGCGACTGGTCGCTGATGTGGAACAGGGTGGTCAGCTCGTCGGCCCCGAAGCCGAGCACCAGGCCGATCACCGCCGAGATGGCCGTGGACAGCGCCGCCAGCCGCCGCAGCTCCAGGTTGCTCCTGGTCCCGGCCAGCCGGGCGAAGGCCAGCAGGGTCTTCGGCGGACCGACCACGGCGAAGAAGGTGATGAAGGCGCTGCCCAGGTTGAAGACGAACATGGGCCCAGCATGACCGCGCGGCCCCGGGCGGTCGGGGCGCCACGCCCCGCGGCCGGGCGTGGCGTGAATCTCCCCGGCGGCCGTTCCATTCCTGGTCAGGGGCGAATTCGCCCGGATGGCGGTCCCGGCTCGAAGGGACGGGCGCTCTCGGTTGCTATGGAGGCAGGACTGCCAGCGAGCGGGACCAGCCCGCTGCGGAAGCGAGGATGCGACATGTGCCTGAACCGTAAGGACCTGGGCCTGCTGGCCCTGCGCGGCGCGGTCGGCGGGGTGCTGATCGCGCACGGCACCCAGAAGCTGTTCGGCTGGTTCGGGGGCGGCGGCCTGGAGGGCACCACCCAGGCCATGGAGCACATGGGCTTCCACCCGGCCCGGGAGAGCGCGCTCGCGGCCGGCCTCGGCGAGGCGGGCGGCGGGGCGCTGCTGGTGGCCGGGCTGGCCACCCCGGCGGCCGGCGCGGTGGTGGCCGGGACGATGGCGGGCGCGGTGTCGGTGCACGCCCCGGCCGGCTTCTTCGCGATGTCCGGCGGCTACGAGTACCCGGCCTTCCTCGGCGCGACCGGGCTGGCGATCGGCCTGGCCGGTGCCGGCCGGTACTCGCTGGACCACCTGACCGGCCACGTCTTCGACCGGCCGTGGGTCGGGCTGGTGGCCTTCGTGGCGAGTGCCGCCGGAGCGTACGGCGCGGTCGCCCGGCGCCGGCACCAGGTGCGGCTGCGCGAGGAGCGGGCCGCGGTGGAGGCGGACGAGCAGGAGGGCTCGGGGCTCTCGTAGGGCCCCTCGCGGAGGCGGGTCCCGCAGGCCGGTTCACCCGGAGGCAGCAGCCCTGCTGGCGGAGGCCCGCCCGCCCTCGGAGGGTGGGCCGGGAGGTGTGCCGGGCAGCCCGGCGCCGACCGGAAACGAGGGACCGCATGGACCGCCAGCCGCTCACCCGCGCGAGGGCCTGTACCCCGCCGAGGGCCACCGCCCAGGACCTGGACGCACCGCCGCTGCGCCGCCAACAGCGGGCGGTGGCAGGGGTGTTGGTCGCCGCGGTGGTCGGTGCGGCGGCGCTCGCGGGCTGCTCCTCCGGCCAGAGCGCGAGCAGTGTGGCCTCCGGGGCGGCGGCCGCGGTGGAGCGGGGTGCGAGCGCCGCCGCCTCCGCCGCCTCGGCGCTGGCCTCGGTGGCCGGCGGGGCGGGTGCGGCGATCGCCTCGGCGGAGGCGCAGGCCTCGGCGGCGGTGTCGGCGGCCTCCTCGGCCGTCGCCGGGATCAAGGGCGGGCTGGACGCCAAGGGGGACGTCGCGGTCGGGGCGGTGAGCACCGGTTCGGACGGCAAGCCGCAGGTGTCGCTGACCGTCACCAACCACGGGCAGCAGTCGTACCGGTACGTGATCCAGCTGGACTTCACCGACGAGTCCGGCAAGGTGCTGGACGCGACCGCGGTGACCGTCCAGGACGTGGCCGCCGGGCAGAGCGCCCAGGCCACCGGGCACGCCAACCGGGACCTGTCCGGCACGGTCAAGGCCGAGGTGGCCAACGCCGTCCGCTATTGAGTCTGGACCCGGCCGCCCAGCTCAGCGCGGGTGCGGAACCTTAAGCGGGGCTCAAGGCCCAACAGCACCCCTTGACGGGCGAGTTGGTCTAGTCCATTTTTATTGCCCAGGTGCAGGGAGCCCCTGAACCGGCGTCGGCGGCCTCGTGCTGCCGGCGCCGGTTCGGCACATCCCGGTAGTCCGTCATGGTCTGATCCGCTCGATTCCCCACCCATGCCTGTCATGTCCCGGTCGTCCGGCCCCACCCCGGACGCGCGCCCCCGGGACGGCGGGTACCCCCACAACCAGGAGTCACGCACCCATGCTGCGCTCACGCATTGAAAGGGCCGGGACCCCGGCTCCGCAGGGCGGCCGCCGACGCCGTCCCAAGAGCCTGGCCGCCATCGCGGCCGGCACCACCGCCTCCCTGCTGCTCGGCGCCGGTCTCGCGCTGACCGGCGGCGCCGCGGCCAACGCCGCGACCACCAACTCCACCGGCGCGCCCGCCACCAGCGGCGGCATCAAGGTCGCCTACTACGACCAGTGGTCGGTCTACGCGAACGCGTACTACCCCAAGACGATCCAGGACACCGGCGTCGCCGGGAAGCTGGACTACCTGATCTACGACTTCGCCAACATCCACCCGACCGACCTGGGGTGTTTCGAGGCCACCAAGGCCGCGGACACGAACGACAACAACCCCAACGCGGGTGACGGCGCCGCCGACGCGTTCGCCGACTACCAGAAGAGCTTCGGCGCGGACATCTCGGTCGACGGCGTCGGCGACGTCTGGAACCAGCCGATCGCGGGCAACTTCAACCAGCTGAAGAAGCTGAAGGCGAAGAACCCGAACCTCAAGGTCCTGCTCTCGCTGGGCGGTTGGACCTACTCCAAGTACTTCTCGCCGGCCTCCGCCACGGACGCCTCGCGCAAGCACCTGGTGTCGTCCTGCATCGACATGTTCATCAAGGGCAACCTGCCCGCCGACGCCGGCTTCGGCGGCCCGGGCTCGGCGGCCGGCGTCTTCGACGGCATCGACATCGACTGGGAGTACCCGGGCGGCGGCGGCCACACCGGCAATATCTCCAGCCCCGCGGACAAGCAGAACTTCACCGCGCTGCTGAAGGAGTTCCGCACCCAGCTGGACGCGCAGGGCGCGGCCGACAAGAAGACCTACGCCCTGGCGGCGGCGGTCGGCGCCGGCCAGGACAAGATCATGAACGTCGAGACCGACAAGATCGCTCAGTACCTGACCTTCCTCGACGTCATGACCTACGACATGCACGGCGGCTGGGACGCCCAGGGGCCGACCAACCACCAGGCCGCGCTCTACTCGACCCCGGACGACCCGTCGACCCCGGCCAAGCCGGGCAACGGCAAGTACTCCATCGACAACGCCATCAAGGCGTGGACGGTCGGCGACAAGGAGTACGGCATCCCCGGCGGCTTCCCCGCCAACAAGATCAACATGGGTGTGCCGTTCTACTACCGCGGCTGGACCGGCGTGAAGGACAACGGCAAGCACGGCCTGTACCAGCCCGCCACCCAGCCGGCGGCCGGCGCGGCGATGTCCGGCAACGTCCCCGGCATCCAGATGTTCAAGGAGCTCGCGGGCTTCGTCGACAACCCGTCCAAGACCTTCTGGGACGACGCGGCCCAGGCCACGTACTTCTACGACGGCAACACCTTCTGGAGCGGTGAGGACGCCAAGTCGATCCAGGCCAAGCTCGACTACGCGCACTGCAACGGCCTCGGCGGCGCCTTCGCCTTCTCGCTGTACGACCTGGGCACCAAGACCGCCCTGTTCGACAAGATGGTGAGCGCCACCAACGGCTCCGCGTCCGCCTGCCCGGCCCCGCCGACCGGCACGCCGACCCCGACCTCCACCGGCACGCCGACCGGCACCCCGACCGGGACCCCCACGGGCACGCCGACCGGGACCCCGACCGGCACCCCGACCACGCCGGCCTCCTGCCCGGCCGCCCCGAGCTGGGACGCCAACACCACCTACGCGGCCGGCGGCACCAAGGTCTCGTGGAAGGGCCACTACTACACCAACAAGTGGTGGACCAAGGGCGACGACCCGAGCCAGAGCGGCCAGTGGGGCGTCTGGACCGACAACGGCCCCTGCTGAGACCCGCACCACCGATTGACCGAGGGGCCTGACGGACCCTCGCACCGAACGCGGGCGGCCCCGGACGAGGAATGACCTCGTCCGGGGCCGCCCGCTGTGTCGGGCCGCTCAGATCTTGGCGTAGGTGACCGTGATCGTGGTCGACGAGCTGGTGATCAGCAGGTTGCTCTCGCCCTTCTCGGCGAGGACCGAACCGTCGCCCACCGGGGACACCTCGAAGCCGGCGGCCTTGAGCGCCGCCTGGTACGCGGCGAGGTCGCCGTCGGCGGCCTCGCAGGTGATGAGGTAGCCGCCGGTCGCGCCGTTGACCGTGGTGATCTTCCCGGTGGGGAGCGGGATGTCGGCGGGAAGGTCGGCGGGCCTGGTCTTGCCGTTCTGGACCGCGGTGGCGGGCGCGGTCCCGCCCGGCGCCGGAGCGGACGGAGCGGACGGAGTGGCGGCCGGGGCACCGGTCGCCGGGGCGGAGGGCGCGGACACCGGGGCGGAGGAGGCGGCGGCCGGGGTCGTCGGAGCGGCCGCCGCGGGGGTGCTCGCGGCGGTGCTCGGGGCGGCGGTGGACGAACCGTCGCCGTTGCAGGCGGTGAGCCCCAGTCCGGCCGCGACGACGGCGGCGAGCAGGGCGGAGGTGCGCTTGATCTGCATGGTGGAGCCCAATCGGTAACGGAGCATCAGGATCATTCCAGAGCCAGGCAGATTGTCATATAGAAGGGTTGGAAGCTAACGACTATCCGGCGGGCCGGGATCCTCCGCGTTCCCGGCCCCGGGATCCTCCGCGTTCCCGGCCCCGGGCTCCTTTGTGTTCCCAGTGCCGGGCTACGCCTGGCCGGGGGTGCGGCCGGGGGCGTCCGGCCGGCTCTCCTCGATCCGCCGCAGCATCCGGCCCAGCATCGCGGAGAGTGCGGCGCGGTCCTCGCCCGCGACGTCCTGGAGCAGCTCCTCCTCGAACACCGCCGCCATCCGCATCGACTCCAGCCACTTGTCCCGGCCGGTCTCGGTCAGCTCGATGATCACCCGCACCCGGTTGTTCTCGTCCCGCTCCCGGGTGACCAGGCCGTCGGCGACCATCCGGTCGATCCGGTGCGTCATCGCCGCCGGGGTGAGCCCGAGCCGCTTGGCCAGCTCGCCCGGCCCCAGCTGGTACGGGCTGCCGGCGACCACCAGGGCCTTGAGCACCTCCCACTCGGCGGAGGTGATTCCGAGCACAGTCAGCTGGCGGTCGTACGCCACGCCCATCCGCCGGGAGACCCGGTTGAGGGTCTGCACGATGGTCTCCACCTGGGGGTCGACCGTGGGGAACTCCCGCTGGTAGAGGGCCACTTGCTCGGCGATGCCGAACTCCAGGGGGGTGGCCGGGGCGGGCTTGTCAGTGGCCGGCCGCGGCTTGTCCGTAGTCATGCGGACCAGTGTCGCACGAGCGTGCACTCCTTAAGCCTTTGACTCCGCACTCTTCCGGTGCTAAGACTTTATCTCGTCAAACTTTAGCTCTGAAATCTTCTGGACTTAAGAGTATCCAGTTGAAACCAGGAAGGGATGTGCACGGTGACCGGCACGGTGAAGCAGCAGAGGCAGCGGCGTGGAGCGGGCGGCCCGCTGCGCCGCGTCCAGATCGGCAACGCACTCAGTGCGTTCGGCAGCGGGTTCACGATGCCGTACATGTTCGTGTACGTGGACCAGGTGCGCGGGCTGGGGTCGATGGTCGCCTGGATGGTGTTCACCCTCTTCGCGCTGGCGGCCCTCGCCGTCCTCCCGTTCATCGGCCGCGGCATCGACAAGTACGGCCCCCGCCCGGTGCTGCTGGCCGGTACGGCGCTCGCCGCCACCGGCGCGTTCGCCTTCGGCCACGCCACCGGCACCCCGGCCCTGCTGGTCTCCGCCTTCCTGTTCGGCGCGGGTGTCACCACCTGCCAGCCGGCGCTCGCCACCATGATCGTCCGCTGCTCCACGGCCGCCACCCGCTCGCGTGCCTTCGCGCTCCAGTTCACCCTGGTCAACCTGGGCATGGGCATTGGTGCGCTGGTCGGCGGGCAGATCGTGAACGTGTCCGACCCGGCCAGCCTCACCCGGCTGTTCACCATCGAGGCGGCGACGTTCCTCGGCCTCGCCCTGGTCACCGGCACCGCCCGGATATCCAAGGTCCAGCTGACCGCCGTCCACGAGAAGGCCGACGGCCCGACCGGCCTGCGCGCCCTGGTCGCCGACAAGGCGATGCTGCGGCTCTGCCTGCTCGCCGGGCTGATCTTCTTCACCTGCTACGGCCAGTTCGAGTCCGGTGTCGCGGCCTTCGCCACCTCCACCGTCGGCACCGCGCCCTCCACCCTGGGCTTCGCGATCGGCGCCAACGCGCTGACCATCGTGGTGCTGCAGATGTTCATGGTGCGGATCACCGCGCGCCGCCGCCGCACCACCGCGATGGCCGCGGCCGGCGTGGTCTGGCTCGGCGCCTGGGCGATGGCCCTGGTGGCCGGCCTGATCCGGACGGAGACCATGGCCGCCACGGTCGCCATCGTCTCGATCTACGCCCTCTTCGGCGTCGGCGAGTCGCTGCTCGCGCCCACCATGGGCCCGATCGTCGCGGACCTCGCCCCGGCCCGGCTGCTCGGCACCTACAACGCCGGGTACTCCCTGGTGAAGCAGATCGCGATCGCGGTCGGCCCCGCCGTCGGCGTGCTGCTGGTCGGCTCCGGCGCCTGGCCGCTCTACCTGGCGGCCATGGCGGGCTCCACGGTGCTGATCGTCGTCCTGGCGCTGAGGCTGCGCCCGTACCTCACGCCGGAGCAGGACAACGCGGCCCCGGCCGTGGTCCACGCCGTCCCGGTCCGGGAACTGCAGACCGCCGCGTAGCGGAACGGCCCGCACGGGTGTTCGTCACGGGCGCCGACCAGGTCACCTGGTCGGCGCCCGTCGCGCTTGGCTTCGCGGGCACCGCCACATAGTGTCAGTGGCTGTTGACCGCCCGGCCCCGGCGGGCGCGGCGCGACCCGGGCGGAGCCAGGCCCCGGGCAGAGCAGACAGGCGAAATCGGCGAGGCTATGACGCAAGCGGCGCTCACGCACCCACCGGCGGCCCCGACCTCCGCCGCCCCGGCCCCGGCCCCGCGCGGGGGCCTGGTCCGCTGGGCGGCCGACCGCTCCGGCTGGCTCGGACCGATCGCCGTCGCGCTCTTCGCCGGCCTGCTGCGGTTCTGGAACCTCGGCCACCCCAACGCCTTCGTCTTCGACGAGACGTACTACCCCAAGGACGCCTGGTCGCTGCTCCAGCAGGGCTACGAGGGCACCTGGCCGGACCACGCCAACGCCGACATCCTCTCCGTCCCGCAGTCGATCCCGCTGGGCTCCGCGCCCGAGTTCGTCGCGCACCCGCCGCTCGGCAAGTGGGTGATGGCGACCGGCGAGCAGCTGTTCGGGCTCAACCCCTTCGGCTGGCGGTTCATGACCGCCCTGCTCGGCACCGTCGCCGTGCTGATGCTCGCCCGGATCGGCCGCCGTCTCTTCGGCTCCACCCTGGTCGGCTGCACCGCCGCGCTGCTGATGGCGGTGGACGGCCTCCAGCTGGTGATGAGCCGGGTCGGCCTGCTCGACGGCATCCAGATGTTCTTCGTGCTCGCGTCCTTCGGCAGCCTGCTGGTCGACCGCGACCACGTCCGCGCCAGGCTCGCCGGGGCGGCCGACGCCGACGCCGTCCGGCTCGGCTGGCGCCCCTGGCGGATCGCCGCCGGGGTGTTCGTCGGCGCCGCCTGCGCGGTCAAGTGGAACGGCGCCCCGATCCTCGCCGCCTTCGGCATCCTGACCGTCCTGTGGGACCAGTCCGGCCGCCGCGGGGCCGGCGCCCGCCGCCCTTGGCGCTCCATGCTGCGCCTGGACGCCGTCCCCGCCTTCCTCGCCATGGTCGGCTCCGCCGTGGTGGTGTACGTCGGAGCCTGGAGCGGCTGGCTGGCCACCGGAGGCAGCGGCGCCAACGGCGGGGGCGGCTACGACCGGCACTGGGCCGACGGGCGCGCCGGGCTCTCCCCGGACAGCGTCCTCGGCATCCCGCTGCCGCAGGTCCCGATGGGCTGGGTGCCGGCGCCGCTGCGCAGCCTGTGGCACTACCACGCGCAGATGTACGACTTCAACACCGGCCTGAGCACCCCGCACACCTACCAGTCCAACCCCTTCGCCTGGCTGGTCGACGGCCGCCCGGTCTCGATGTACTGGGAGCAGATCCCGTACGGGCAGCACGGCTGCACCGCCTCGGGCGGCTGCGCGGCGCAGATCCTCGGCCTCGGCACGCCGTTCCTGTGGTGGGCGGCCTGCTTCGCGCTGGTCTACCTGCTGTGGCGCTGGTTCTTCCGGCGGGATTGGCGCTCGGGCGCGGTGCTGTGCGCGGTCGCCGCGGTCTACCTGCCCTGGTTCCGCTACCAGGAGCGGACGATCTTCTCCTTCTACATGGTCGTGCTGGTGCCGTTCCTCTGCCTGGCCGTCGCCCAGATGCTCGGGGCGATCCTCGGCCCGGCCGGGTGCAGCCCCGAGCGCCGCCGGATCGGGGCGATCGGGGCCGGGGCGGTCGTGCTCGCGATCGTCGGCTGCTTCGCCTTCTTCTACCCGCTGTACACGGCGGAGGTGATCCCGATGTCGTCCTGGCAGGACCGGATGTGGTTCACCAGCTGGATCTGATGCCGGTGCCGGTGCCGGTGCCGCTGGCGGCGTCGGGCGGCCAGCTGCTGCCGGTCACCCCGGTGCTCGGGGTGGTCACCGCGGTGCTGCTGCTGGCCGCCGTCGCGGTGGCCGGGCGGGGCCTGCTCGGCCACGGGCACGCCGTCCTGCGGGCCGGGCTGCGCGCGGTGGTGCAGCTGGCGGCCGTCGCCGCGGTGATCAGCTGGGTGGTCGGTTCGCTCTGGTGGTCGGCGCTGTTCGTGCTGGTGATGTTCTCGGTCGCGGTGCGCACCGCCGGCCGGCGGATGACCCCGGGCCCGGGCTGGGTCTGGGCGGCCGCCCCGATCGGTGCCGGGGTGCTGCCGGTGCTCGCCCTGCTGCTGGGCGTCGGACTGCTGCCGGCCGAGGGCCTGTCCGTCATCCCGGTCGCGGGCATCCTGATCGGCGGCGCGCTCAGCGCGACCTCGCTGGCCGGGCGGCGGGCCCTGGACGAGCTGCGGCTGCGGCGCGGCGAGGTGGAGGCCGCGCTGGCGCTCGGCTTCGAGGAGCGCGACGCCCGGCTGGAGATCTGCCGGACGGCGGCGGCGACCTCGCTCGTCCCGGCGCTGGACCAGACCCGGACGGTCGGCCTGGTGACCCTGCCCGGGGCGTTCGTCGGGATGCTGCTGGGCGGGTCCTCGCCGGTCCAGGCGGGGGCGGTGCAGCTGTTCGTGCTGATCGGGTTGCTGGCGGTGGAATCGGTGGCGATCGTGGTGGTGCTGGAACTGGTCGGGCGCGGGCTGGTCGCGGTCGAGCCGGACGGGGGCGGCCGGTAGGCGGGGCGGTCCCCGTCGGCCCTCGTCGCTCTTCCGAGAGGGGTCGGTTGACGCCGTCGGGTACGCTTGGGGCCGTTGAAGGGGAGTAGCCCTCCACCGGACCGTCGACATACTGGCCCTCAGGGGCCCGGCGCCCGGGGCACCGCTCGATGAACGGTGCCGGCGAGACCTTCGGCCGCAGTGCTGTGACCATGACCAGTGCTGTCGGGCCGAAGCGTCCCCTGACGGAGCCGCGGCGGCCGGGCAGCCTCCGACCGAGGAAAACCCCTGATGAGTCTCACCGTTGCCGCGTTGACCTTCGGCATCATCTTCCTGGCCGAACTGCCGGACAAGACCGCGCTGGCCAGCCTGGTGCTCGGCACCAAGTACCGCGCGAGCTACGTCTTCGCGGGCATCGCCGCCGCCTTCGCCCTCCAGGTGGGCCTCGCGCTCGCCGCCGGGCACCTGCTCTCGCTACTGCCGCACCGTTGGGTGGAGGGCGTCACCGGCCTGCTGTTCCTGGTCGGCGCGGCGATGCTGCTGTTCCACGGCGGCGAGGACGAGGACGAGCACGCGGCCAAGGAGCCGTCCTCGAACAGCTTCTGGAAGGTGGCCGGGGCCAGCTTCGTGGTGGTCGCGATCGCCGAGTTCGGCGACCTGACCCAGATCATGACCGCCAACCTGGCCGCCAAGTACGCCGACCCGCTGGCCGTCGGCCTCGGCTCCTGGCTGGCGCTGTGCGCGGTCGGCGGGATCGCCATCGTGGGCGGCCAGAAGCTGCTCAAGTACGTGCCGATGAAGCTGATCATCCGGGTGGCGGCGGCGATCATGGTGGTGCTGGCGGGCATCAGCATCTTCGGGGCGATCACCGGCTGATCCGTCCGTCGTCCGTCGTCCGTCGTCCGTCGCCTGTCGGCCTCAGCAGCTGTTGTGGGAGTCCAGAGCGGCACGGGTGTTGGGGCCGAAGACGCCCCGCTTGTCCCCCTTGACGGCCCACATCCACTGGACGTAGCCGACGGTGTTCACGGTGGTGTCGTCGTACACCCCGGTCACCGGCACGCTCGCCCAGCAGACGACGACGGCGAGCTTCTGCTGGAGGGCGGTCACGTCGGGCCCGCTCATCCCGGACTGCAGCACGCGCGGGGTCGGGGCGGTGGTGGGCGTCGGGGTCGGGGAGGGGGCCGGGGGAACGGTCGGCGTGGGGGCCGGGGCGGGGGGAGCGGCCGGGGCCTCGGTGGTCGGTGCGGCCGTCGGCGGCGGGGTGACCGTCTTCGTCGGGCTCGGCTTGCGGGTGGCGGTGGGCGTCGGGCTGGGCGCCTCGCTGGTCGGCGCCGCCGTGGTCGGAACGGGCGTCGCCAGGGTGGGCGGGTCCACCGGGGCGGGCGCCAGGGTGCTCGTCGGCAGCGGCTGCGCCTGCTTGGCCGGCGGTTCGGCGGAGGGCGTCACCGCGTACGCGACGCCGATGGTGAGCGCGACCAGGGCGGCGCCGATCCCGGCGAGCAGCCCCTTGCGCTGGGCGAGCGGGCGCCGCTCGGCCTGCTCGGCCGCCCGTCTGGCGGCCCGGCCGCCGCCCTCGGGCCCGGGCACGTCCGGGGCCCGCGCGACGTCCGGGCCCTGCCCGGCGCCGGGTGCCTGCCCGAAGGCGAAGAGGCCGATCTCGTTCCCGCCCGGCCCGGCGGGCGGGACCGGCGGCAGCACGGTGGTGGCGTACGCGTCCCCGTGGCCGCCGGGGTGGGCGCTGGGGTAGCCGTCGGCGGCCGGGCCGAACGGGTCCTGCCCGGGGCCGGCCGGGGCCTGCGCCGACCCGAAGGGGTCCTGTCCCGGGGCGACGGGCGGCAGCACCGTGGTGGCGTACGCGTCCGCGTCCGGTCCGAGCGGGGGAGCGGCCGGCTGCCCGGGGGCGGGCTGCCCCGGGGGGACCGGCGGCAGCACCGTGGTCGCGAACGGGTCCACCACCGGCGCGTTCGGGTGGCTCTCGTCGGCCACCTGGTCGGCGGTCTGCGGAACGTACGGGCGGACCAGCGGCGGGCCCTCGACGTGCGGCAGGACGGCGGTCTCGGTGAGGCTCGGGTCCGGGACGCAGCCGCACCCGGTGGAGCGTGCGGTGCCGCACGTCGGGCAGTGCTGGTCCGGCATCGGCCGGTCCTCCTCGGTTTCGCGTCGACTTCGCGGTCGGTCGGTCGTCGGTCAGTCGTCGTTCGTTCGTTCAGTCGGTCGATCGTCCGGTGCGCGTTCGGCGCGTGTTCCCGGCGGATCCGGGCGCACGATCGGGCCTGATTATGCAGGACCGTCCGAAGGGGGGACAGGGGCGTCCGTCCCCCGGCGGGGGTGTTGTGCCGGTTGGTGCGGGTTGGCTCCTCCGAGAACGCCCGGAGCGCGGCGGTTGTCCCCGGCGCTTACGCTCGGCTCAACCCGGTGGAACATACCGGGACGAAACCGACCAGCGCGGTGAGCTGGGAGTGATCATCCGCACGGCCCGGCCGACGGGCCCGGGACCCCATGGAGACGCCATGCCCACGGAGACGCCGTGATGCCCGGGGAGACGCCGTGACGCCCCGCGCGGACGCCGTGACGCCCGCGGGGACCCGATGACGGAGCCGCGCACCGCGTCCGGCCGGAGCCCGGCGGGCGAGCCCGGCCCGCCGGCGGTCACCGTCCCCAACCTCTGGGTGCCGATCGGCGCCCTGCTGCTGGCGATGCTGCTCGCGGCCCTCGACCAGACCATCGTCTCCACCGCGCTGCCGACCATCGTCAGCGACCTCGGCGGCCTCGACCACCTCTCCTGGGTGGTCACCGCCTACCTGCTGGCCTCCACCGCCGCGACCCCGCTGTGGGGCAAGCTCGGCGACATGTACGGCCGGAAGCGCTTCTTCCAGGCCTCCATCGTGATCTTCCTGCTCGGCTCGGTGCTGTGCGGGATCGCCCAGAACATGGGCGAGCTGATCGCCTTCCGCGCCCTCCAGGGCCTGGGCGGCGGCGGGCTGATGGTGCTCTCCCAGGCGATCGTCGGCGACCTCGTCGCGCCCCGGGACCGCGGCCGCTACCAGGGCCTCTTCGGCGCCGTCTTCGGCGTCACCAGCGTGCTCGGCCCGCTGCTCGGCGGGGTGTTCGTCGACCACCTCAGCTGGCGCTGGGTGTTCTACATCAACCTCCCGATCGGCATCGTCGCCCTGGTGGTGATCGCCGCGGTGCTGCACGGGATGGAGGTCCGGCGCGAGCACCGGATCGACTACCTGGGCACCGTCCTGATCGCCGCCGTCGCCACCTGCCTGGTGCTGATGACCTCGCTCGGCGGGACCACCTGGGCCTGGACGTCCTGGCAGGTCGTCGGCCTCGGCGTGCTCGGGCTGGTGCTGCTGCTCGCCTTCGTCCAGGTCGAGCGGACGGCCGCGGAGCCGGTGCTGCCGCTGCGGCTGTTCCGCTCGCGGACGTTCAGCCTGGTCGCGGTGATCTCCTTCGTGGTCGGCTTCGCGATGTTCGGCGCGCTGACCTACCTGCCGACCTTCCTCCAGGTGGTCCAGCAGGTCTCGCCCACCATGTCCGGCATCCACATGCTGCCGATGGTGCTCGGCATGCTGCTCACCTCGATCGGCTCCGGCCAGATCGTCGCCCGTACCGGCCACTACCGGATCTTCCCGATCGCCGGGACGGCCGTGACGACCATCGGGCTGCTGCTGCTCTCCCGGCTGGACGAGCACAGCAGCACCGCCGAGATGAGCTTCTACTTCCTGGTCTTCGGCCTCGGGCTGGGACTGGTGATGCAGGTGCTGGTGCTGATCGTGCAGAACTCGGTCGGCTACGAGGACCTCGGCGTGGCCACCGCGGGTGCCACCTTCTTCCGCTCCATCGGGGCCTCCTTCGGCGTCTCCATCTTCGGGACGGTCTTCGCGAGCGGACTGCGCAGCCGGCTCGCCGACGCCCTGGCGGGGGTGCCGCTGCCGCCCGGCTTCCGGCCGGAGGTCATCACCTCCGACCCGCGGGTCATCCCCCAGCTGCCGGCCGCCGTCCAGCCGGGCGTCTACCACGCGTACGCCGAGTCGATCACCCGGGTGTTCCTGTACGCGGTGCCGGTCGCGGTCGTCGCCTTCGTGCTGTCGCTGTTCCTGCGCGAACAGAAGCTGCGCTCCACCGTCACCGCTCCGGACCTCAGCGAGTCCATCGGGTTCAACCCGGTCGAGCGCACCTCGCTGGACGAGATCGCCCGCGCCCTCTCGGTGCTGAACAGCCGCGAGGCCCGGCGCGACCTCTTCCGGCGGATCACCGAGACCGCCGGGCTGGACCTGCGGCCCGCCTCCAGCTGGCTGCTCCTCCAGATGCACCAGCACGGCTCGGTCGAGCCGGCCGAACT
Source organism: Kitasatospora sp. NPDC056800 (assembly GCF_042789775.1). NCBI lineage: Bacteria > Bacillati > Actinomycetota > Actinomycetes > Kitasatosporales > Streptomycetaceae > Kitasatospora > Kitasatospora sp. NPDC056800. The sequence goes on from NZ_JBHUAL010000162.1 coordinate 19,865, forward strand.
GGCCGAGCGACGGATCGTCCCGGTCTCGGTGATCGAGGAGGCCGTCCGGGAGGTGGAGGGCCGGGGGCTGGCGGCGAGGGCCGGCGGGCTGCCGCTGCGGCTCACCGAACCGGGGGAGGAGGCGGCGCTGCGGCTGGTCGCCGCCCGGCGCACCCAGCTCGCCGAACTGCTGGGGGACTGGGACGAGCAGCGGTACGCCGAGCTCGCCGGGGTCCTGAACCGGCTCAGCTCCTCGCTCTGCGCGGACCGGCGCGACCGTCCGGACCCGTCGGGGCCGCAGGGGCCGTACCGTGGGGAGGGGCGGTCGTTCTGACCGTCCGTTCGTCCGTCGGCCCGTGGGGCGTGACCGGGAAGGGGTGGTGCGGCGTGCCGCTCGAGATCGAGCGCAAGTTCCTGCTGGAGGCCTTCGAGCCGCCGGAGACGGCGGTGCGGCAGCACATCGAGCAGGGGTACATCGCGATCAAGGACGACGGGACGGAGGTGCGGCTGCGGCGGATCGGCGGCAGCTGCGTCCTCGGCGTCAAGCGCAAGGCGTCCGGTGCCGGTTCCCCGGTGCGGATCGAGGTGGAACGCGAGCTGGGGGAACAGGAGTTCACCGAACTCTGGCCGGCCACCGAGGGCGCGCGGCTGGTCAAGGAGCGCTACACCTTCGACGCGTCCGGCGTCACGGTCTACGCGGACGTCTACCAGGGGGAGTTGGCCGGACTGCGCACCGTCGAGGTCGAGTTCGGCTCGGAGGCCGAGGCGGCGGCGTTCTCGGCGCCGGAGTGGTTCGGCGCCGAGATCACCGGCGTGAAGGCGTACAAGAACCAGACCCTGGCGACCGGCGGTCTGCCCAACTCCTGAGACCGGTAACGGGGTTACGGTGCCCCGAACCAGCGCGGGGTGTCGAGGCGGAACGGGTCGCCGGGGGCGAGTCGGCGCAGGCCGTCCTCCAGCTGGCGCAGCTGCTCCTCGCCCAGGGCCGCCGACCACTCCTCGCGCAGCTCGTCGAAGATCCGGGCCGAGCGGAGCAGGCAGTCCACCCCGCGTGCGGTGAGCCGGACCAGCTTGCGCCGGGTGTCGGCCGGGTCGGCGGCCCGCTCGACGTAGCCGAGCTGCTCCAGGCCGTCGATGGTCTTGCCCGCGGCCTGCTTGGTGACGCCGAGGCGGCGGCCGAGCTCGGTGGCGGTGGTGCCGTGCGGGCCGATCGCCTGGAAGACGAAGCCGTGCATCGGGCGCAGGTCGGGGTGGCCTTCGCGGGCGATGCGCTCGTGCAGCTCGTCGATGATCGTCCGGAAGGCGAGCAGCAGGCGCAGCGGCAGCTCAAAGCCGGGCGGGGACGGTTCACTTGACACGATAGACAACCTCATTGACTATATAGACAACTTCATTGTCCATCTTAGGGGGTTCCCTCGCCATGCCCGTCATCCGCCGGACCGACGCCCGCCGCACCGAGACCCCGAACGCCGTCATGACCACCTACGCCTCGCCCACCCAGGGCGCCACCTCCCTCGCCGTCTGGCACGTCGACATGACCGCCGGCGCCCGGGGCCCGCTGCACGCCATGGACACCGAGCAGGTCTGGACACTCCTCACCGGCACCGCCCGGGTCGACCTGGCGGGGGAGGTCTTCACCCTCGCCGCCGGAGACACCGCCGCCCTCCCCGCCGACACCGTCCGGCAGATCGCCACCGACACCGGCTTCACCGCCGTCGTCGCCTCCCCGTCCCCCGCCCACGCCTACAACCCCGACGCCGTCACCCCGCCCGACGCCTGCGCCCTCGCCCCGCGCGACGACCAGCGCGTCCTCCCGCCGTGGATCGCCTGAGCCCGATGCCGACGGGGACGGGGGCGGGGACGGGGACGGGGGCGGCCGAGGACTCGCCCCGGCCGTCCCCGCTCGACAGCCGCCGCTACCGCTGGCCCTCGATGTCGTTCCCCTGGTCGTCCACGTTCTGCTGACCCTGCTGCTGGGCTTGCTGCTGGGCCTGCGAGGCCTTCTGCTGGGCCTCGTCCTGTTGCGGTTGCCCGCTTCCGATGCGCTGCTTGGCCTCTTCCTCGGCCTGCTGGGCCTTGTCCCGGAACTTGTCGCCGATACCCATGACCGTTCCCCTGTCCCTCGGGTTCTGGGCTCTACCTCCAGACTTCCACCCGGGCCCGGTCCCTGCATGTCGACGCCCCACCACCCGCCGTGACCGCCGGTGCCTCCGAACGGTCCGGCCGTGAGGTGTAGCAGACTGCTCCCCGTAAGCAGTCACCGGAGCAGAAGGAGTGCGCCATGTCCGTCGTCAAGATCAACGTCCTGACGGTGCCGGCCGAACAGCGCGAGGTGCTGGAGCAGCGCTTCGCCTCCCGCGCCGGCGCGGTGGAGAACTCGGACGGCTTCGAGTGGTTCGAACTCCTCCGCCCCGTCGAGGGCACCGACCAGTACCTCGTCTACACCCGCTGGCGCAGCGAGGAGGACTTCAAGGCCTGGATGGAGGGCCCCATGAAGGCCGCCCACCAGAACGGCCCCTCTGGCGAGGCCCCCAAGCGCCCCGCCGCCTCCGGCTCCACCCTCTGGTCCTTCGAGGTCGTCCAGTCCGCGGGCCCCAAGGCCTGACGTCCGTACGGCAGTTGCGCGCCCCGGGGTTCCTTGAACCC
>NZ_JBHUAL010000163.1:0-22458 GCF_042789775.1 Kitasatospora sp. NPDC056800
GTGAGGCCGTCCCGATCGGCAGCCGCCGACCGCTGGCGTCGACCACGCAGCGCGCCACATCGGGGAGGACCGAGCGACCATCCAGCCTGACCACCAGGGCGCGGCCGCGCCGAGGCCGGCGCCCACCGGCGCTGGGGGTGCGAGAGCATCGGGCAGACCGAGCACGCCGATGACAACCCGGTCTGGGACGCGGTGTTCCCGCCCACCACAGGACACTGGGCGAAGCGGCCCCGCGGCGGCTGGCCGCGGTCGGGCGGTGCTGTTGCACCGGGCGCTGCGTCAGGTGGCGACCCAGCCGGGGATGGTCGGCAGTACGGTCTCGGCGAGCCGGGTCAGCGTCTCGTGGTCGATGCCGGTTCCGTCCTGCCGGATGACGGCGAGTTCGAAGATCGGGCCGAGGTAGTCGGTGGGGTCCTGGGCGACCATGAGGGTCTGGGCGTCGGGCCCGGGCACGGTGACCGGCTTCCCGTTCTCGTCGTGCTCGGGGGCGAAGTTGAACGTGCCGGTCGTGTAGATCGCAGCGGGGTGGCCGAGGACGGTCGTCTTCGTGGTGGATTCCGAGTGCATCCCGAACTTCTCGTCGATCGAGGCGTAGCCCTCCGCGAGGGCTACGGCCGAGTGCCGCAGGCGCACCTCCGCAGTCGGCTTCCACTGGAAGCTGTTCGGTATCGGGCGCGCGGTCACGACGGGGTCGGTCGGTGTGCCCAGCAGGGTGGGCAGGTCGGGGCGGTTCAGCGCGGCGCACAGGGTCGCGGTCCGCTGCGGGTCGTTCGGTTCAGGGGGCGTGCAGGCGACCGGTCGAGCCGGTTCGGTCGGCTTGGCCTGCTCGGTCGGGTTCGTCGGTCCGGAGAGCTGTCCGGTGCCCCATAGTCCGGCCAGCACCGCGCCGAGCACGCCGGCTGCGGCGGCTACCTTGAGGCCTGCCCGGTCGGTATCCCGCTTGGCCTCCTTCTCGACCTTCTCGACGGCGACGTTGTCGGTTTCCACGTCTGAACCCCTCTGTACGAACAATTCGATCGTGATCATAGTGTCCCTATCAGGCCTCTGGCCTGCGGGTATTCCCGGCTGCGGCGGCGGCTCAGCCGCCGGAGCACTCCCTCGACGCCCCAGCAGCAGTGCCGAATCGGTGCGTCTGACACCGTGCTCCCTTGCCGTTCCCGCGCGCCGTACCACCCTGCGGGGAGCCGCGGGCAGGGGGACCCGGTCGTACCCGCCCTGGACAAAGGGGCCCCATGGGGGAGTGCTTGAAGCCGCCGATGCCGCCGCCGGAAGGCTCGACATCGAGGGCCTCGGCGGCACCCGGGCCGTCCGGCTCGTTGAAGCCGGCCTGGTCGCGGACCTCGCCGCCCTGGTCGCCCTGACCTGTGAGCGGCTTCTCGGTCTGGAGCGGATGGGCGGGACGGGTACCCGACGGCCTGCTCGCCGCGATCGGAGCCGCCCGGTCCCAGCCGCTCAGTCCGGTTTCCTGCGCCCTCGGTGCGCGCGCCGGGCGGACGATGTCCCGTCGGATCGCCGCTGGACGACTGCGTGCCGGATACCACGATCAGCGTGCGTGCCTTCGACTTGCCCCTTCTCCACGCCGTCTGCGAGGACGCGAAGGCCGGCCTCCTCCCCTGGGCCGACGTCGACCTGCTGGGCGCGGCGATCGCCAGGGCGCGGACCGTGGAGGGCTCCAGCCAGCGCAGCGTGGATGTCACCGAGGCAGAGCTCGCCGTGATCCTGAAGGTGTTCTATCTGGAGTCCCTGCGGGGTGGCGGTGCGGCCGGCTACCGGCGCGTCCTGCGCTCGTCGCCTCTGCACAGGCACAGCACGACGGCGTAGGCCCGCTTCGAGCGCGCCCGGGCGGCCTCGACCAGCCGCAGGTTCTCGGCCGACGTCAGGCCCTCGGTGGCGGAGTGGTCCGGGTCGACCGCCGGACGCAGGACGTCGGCGAACGAGTCGCCGGTGCTCAGCGCCTTCGTCTTCACCGCGTACCGGTAGAAGCCGCCGTTAGCGGAGAGCACGTTGGCGCGGGCGGCGTCGGAGCCCGAGCCCCGGCGTCCCGCACCAACACGCCAGCTCCCGCCTCTGGGCCCTCCTGGACACCGCCGTCACCGCGGCCAGCGCGCCGTTCGAGGTGCTGGAGGCCGTCAACATCGTCGTGCCCGACGGGCTGCTGATCCCGGACCTGGTCGTCGCCGACGCGACGGCCGCCGCCGAGGCCAGCACCACGCTGAGCGCGCACGACATCGTCGTGGCCATCGAGATCGCCTCGCCCTCCACCCGCGTCGCCGACAAGAAGATGAAGCCGTCGCTGTACGCCGCCGCCGGCATCCCGCACTACTGGCGCCTCGAACTCGAACCCGCCCCGCGCCTCTACCTCGGCCACCTCGAGCGCGGCATCTACGTCGACCGCCTCGTCCAGGTCGGCGAGACCACCCAGCTCACCGAGCCGTTGCCCCTCGACCTCGACCCCGCGAGGCTGCGCCGGTAGTACCGCACGACCCCACGATGGCAGGACCCCGGGGAGGGGCCCGACCATCGGCACGTTGGCAGGCCGCCGTGCTGCCCGTACGGCGTCGGTAGCAGGACGGCCGGCACAGCCCAGCCGAGGTGGCAAGGACGATAGGGAAGTCGTCGACCGGCACCGCACCGGCCCCTGCTGCCGTCCCGCCACGCCGTAGACGACTCGGAGCACGGATCGGTCCGCGGCCACGGTGAAGGGCCCGGCCTCCCGAGCAGTGGGAGGCCGGGCCCTTCGGCTCCGGTGCGGGCGTCCGTTACCGGCGGCCCTGGGGGTCGAAGGCGGGCCGGCGGGCGGCCTGGTGACCGTTCGCCTGGGCGCCCACCTGGACCTCCACGTCGTACTGCGGGGCCTTCTTCATCGTGATCCGGAAGGAGTACTCGGCCGAGTCGCCCCTCCGGTTGACCTCCAGCCCGGTCGGGGCGACCGCGGTCAGACCGTCGCAGGCCTCGCGCAGCTCGACCGGCTTCCACGCGCCGCCGGCCATGACCTCCAGCGTGACGTCGTCCGGGGTCAGCCACGAGGCGCTCGACACGGCCACCACGGGGTGCAGGTCCGCGGTGCCCTGCGGCGCGTCGACCACGAAGCCGAAGTCGGCGGGAGTCGTCCCGACCTTGGGGCTCGACGTGGTCACGCCGCTCACCACCGGGCTCTTGTGGTCGACGACCGTGGCGTTCAGCTCGGCCTTCGCGATGCCCTGGTAGTCCGTGGAGTTCGGCACGGGGGCGTCCGCCTCGATCGTGATCCGCCCCGGCCGGTTGGCCGTGGACAGCCGCATCCGGTACTCGATGGTCCGGCTCTCACCGGCGGCCAGCGTGAAGGCCCCGTCCTTCCGGTTGATCACGTAGTCCATCCCGGTGCCCTGGCTGAGCTCCAGCTTCTTCCAGCCCAAGGCGTCCTTGCGCTCCAGGGTGCCGTCCGCCGTCGCGATGATCCGGCTGCAGGGCGCGCCCTCGTACTGCTGGGTGGCCACCACCGGGGCGACGCTGCGGGTGCCGGTGGCGTCGTTGTTCTTCCAGGTCACGGAGAAGGACACCAGGCCGTTGAGCTCGATCTGCCCGCCCTCGTTCAGGCCGCCGAAGGTGATGCCGATCCCGCTTCCGCCGGACTCGGCGGGGCCGGCCTTCGGCGCGGCGGGCTTGGCCGCGGGCTTGACGGCGGGCTTGGCCGGCGCCTTCGCGACGGGCTTGGCCTCGGCCTTGGCGGCCCCGGCCGCGGGCGCCGCGGCGGCCGGGGCGGGGGTGGTCGGCGCGGCCTCGGTGGTCGGCGCGGCCGGGGCGGGGACGGTCGGGACGGCGCCCGCGCCGGGGGTGGCCGACGAGGTGGCCGCGGGGGTGGAGGCGGGAGCGGAGGCGGCGACGGACGCCTCGCCGTTCGTCGGGCCGCAGGCCGCGATCCCCACGGCGGTGACGACGGCCAGCGGGACGATCTTCGCAATACGGGCGATAACGGACGCGTTCATGTGACAGTCCCCCAAGGACATGGTGATGGTGGTGATCGAATGAGCGGGCGCCTACGGTCGCGCCCCGAGGAACCGGCCCGAGCCCCCCGGCTCCGCCGGCTCGCTCTCCCCGCCTCTCACCCTGATAGACGTCCATCCCGCCGGGGGGTTGCAGGCCGGTTCGAAGAATTTTTCCCGACCCCTCCCCGAACGAGGCGATCCCGCACGCTTGAGGCGGCTCTCGACTCCGCGTCCAAGCCCGCTGTACAGCGCGGCTGACGTACGGCGGGGGCCGGTAAGCAGCGGGACCGCGGAAGCGGGGCGATCCCGGGAGGGGCGGCAGAACTTCGTGCCAGCGGACGTCCTCGGCGGAGTCGGTGCCCAGCGGTCCGCTCGGGCGGTGGACGGCCCGCGTGGTCGTGGTGAGCTCCCGGCATGGCCCACCCACCGCGTCCTGTCAACGGCCGAGGTGTCCGAGCAGGCCGCGCACCTGTTCGTTCACGGTGTCGGCCGGGCCGGTCCCGAAGGCGAACCTCGATGGCGGCCTCGGCCAAACACCCTTGGCCATCCCTCCGAGGGTGTCCCTCCGCCGCTCGGCCGCGCTCGCCTCCGACCGGCGGCCGGTGACCGCAGCGGCGGGACGCTGTCGGTGGCCTACCCGGGCCGCTGTCTACATCCACGACGTCGTGGCGCGCCGTGCTGCTGGCCTCGGCGCCGCGATCGCCGTTCCGACGCGGGTCGCCGCCGATTCGGGTGTGAGCCGGACCGCAGCGGACGGCTTCGCGCAGGACGTCGCCGACGGCTACCTCGCCGCCGTACTGTTGGGTCGGCGACCAACCCCCGTGGGCGCGGGGAGGACCCGACCAGGCGACGAATCTCCGAGTAAGGGCAGTTTTGCCTGGAGGTGCAGGGCACGTGCTGCTCCGGCCCTTCCCCCGAACCCTGCGAATCAGACGACAGCCTCCAAGAAATCGGCATGCCGCGCGAGGGCCGTGCCGAGCTCGTGACGGCCCGGTGCTCCGGGAGCGCCGGAGGTCCACAGTGCGATGCCCGCGCGCTTGATCTCCTCCAGACGGTAGTCGGGGAGGGCGGTTGGCACCGTTCCGTCGCACAGGGCCAGCAGGCCGGCGACGATGTGGTGCGCGTCCTGCGATTCCGGATGGCAGGCGGCGCGGCGGGCGACGGAGTCGGCGTTGGAGATCGCCGGGGTCCGGGCAACGGTGAGTGCGGTCAGCTCCAGCCATACCGTGTCGTCAAGGGCCTGGGCGTAGACGAACTTTCCCGCGCCGTGCAAGTGCCCGGACTCGGCGGGCATATCGAGATCGAGGACGTCGCGCCACAAGACCACCGCGTTGTCGAAGATCGGCCGGTTCGCCGTGGTGGCGGTGCGCGGTACAACCCGTTCCGCCGCGCCGAGGAACCGGGAGACCGCTGCCGGGCCGCCGTCGGCCGCGACGAGCCGGTCGAGGAACGGGCGCGTTCCCCCGAGCGCGGCCGGGTCGAGCAGCAGGAGGCCCGCGCACGCCTCCCGCACCGTCCGGTCGACGCCGTCGCCCCGGCACAGCCGCCCGGCGAGCTGGTCCGGGGCGAGGTGTCGCACCAGCTCGATCGCCACGTCGTCCACCCCGTGCCGGGAGGCGATGGCGGCAAGCGCTGGGCAGTACGGACGCTCCAGGCCGAACAGCTGCTCCCGGTGCTGCTCGACCCAGCCGGGTGCGCACGTCAGCAGGGTGGGGAGGTGGTGCCCGACGACGGCCAGGGCACGGTCGTCGGTGCCGGCGTCGAGGATCTCGCCGAGCACCCTTGCGGCCCCGGGGGTCAGTTCAGCCGGGGCCTCGGCGCGGGCCAGGCCCCAGCGGATGACGGTGTCGAGCGCCGTGCCGCCGACCGTGCTGTGCGCGGCCTTCAGCGGGTCCGCGGCAGGGGCGGAGGTCGGCGCGGTCCAGTCGGCGACGACGGCGGCCAGCCACCGGGCGACCGGCTGCTCCACCGGGCCGAGGTCGACGCCGCGGGTCCACGCCTCGCCAGTGGTCAGGCACAGGGTGAGCTGCGCCTGACCACCGACGGCGGGGTCGCCGGTCAGCGTCCACAGTCCCTCGGCGACCGTCCGCCAGGTCTGCGCCGGGTCGGGGAGCGGGCACGGATCGGCGGTGAGCGGGGTGCGCAACGCGGACAGGTAGCCGTGCTGCAGGACGGGGTCCTCAAGGGCGTCGGTCACAGCCGCGACGTCGGCGGACCACGCGCCCGGGTCGGTGGCGACGAGCCGGCCAGCGACGATGCGGGCGTAGTCGGGGGACAGCGCGCCGAAACGCAGGCGCGCGAGGAGGTCCTCGGCGGCGGCCGTCGCACCGCGGGCGGCGGACACGGCTTCTAGGTCCTGGGCGGTGGCGGTGAGGCTGTCGAGGTAGGGGCTGAACCGGATGCGGGGGAGCGGTCGGCGCGGGGCGGGGCCGAGCAGCTGCGCCACGGCGTCGACGATGTCCTGCCACGGCGCGAGGACCGGTGCCGGGAGGACGGGGGACAGGGTCCACACGGTCGACCAGCCGACGGGCGCCGCGGTCGCGGGCCAGTTGGCGAGGGCGAGCCGGCCCGCTTCGAGGGCGGCGCCGTCCGGTGCCGGGCCGAGCGCGAGGCGCAGCAGGTCCTCCAGGCCGGGCAGGTCGTCGGGCGGGCACCGGTCGAGGGCGGCCGCGACCAGGTCCACGGCGTCGGACCCGGCCTGCTCGAAGGTGCCGATCCGGGAGAGGACGTCGCGGGCGGCCGTCAGCCACACCTCGGCCGCCTCGCCGTCGTCCAGGGGTGCGGTCTCCAGCAGGTGCGCGGCCATGATGCGGTCAGACCAGCGCCGGGGCCCGGGCAGGCTCGCCCACCCAGCGGTGCGGTGCGCGAGGGCGACTGCGTGGCCGGCTTCCGTGCGGGCGAGGTCGAGCAGGGCGCGCACCGCGATCCGGGAGACGGACGGGCCGAAGTCGTGGGCGGTGACGGTCTGCCGCAGGTCATCCGCTTCATCGAGGTCGCCGAGCTCCGGCTCCGAGGCCAGCGCGGCGTCCGCCACCGCGACCGAGGCGCGCCGCACCGCCCGGACGATCGCCGCATCCCGGGGCCCGTCCTGGTCGTAAGCCGCCTCCTGCAGGTCGGCGAGCTGCTGCTGGAGCTCCCAGCGCTGCTCCGCCGAGTGCTCCACGACGTGCAGCAGAACGCGCTCGGCCACCTTGACCCAGGGCAGGTCGCGCTGACCAGTGGGGATGTCGGCGAGCCAGACGGCCAGAGTCGACCTCCACCGGACATCACGCAGAGCGTCGTCCGTCGCCAGGAGGGCGCGCACCAGGCCCGTCGAGGGGCCGCCGATCCGGCGGGCCACCTGCAGCAGGCCGAGCAGCACCTGCTCCTCGGCCTGCTCGAAGGCGTCCTTGTTCGCGGTGAGCCACGCCAGGGCACGCTGCGGGTCCACCGTGGCGACCCGATCCAGGTAGGGCTGGGCGGGCCAGCGAGCGGCCTCCGGCAGGAGGCGCCGGGCGCTGATCAGGTCCATCCACCCGGGGCTGACGGCGTGGGTGAAGAAGTACCGGACCGCGCGCGGCTGCTGGAGCGCGGCCACCGCCTCGGCGTCCTCCACGGTCGGAGCCTCGGCGTGCACGAGTGCAACCAGCAGCGGGGCCAGGTCGGGCAGGTCGAGCACGAGCTGCTCGACGTGCGCCACCAAGTCGGCGAACAGCCGGCGGGTGCTCTCTTCCCCGTCGCCGGAGCTGCCGTGCAGCACGCCGGACGTCGCCCGATAGAAGCGCGCCCACGCGGCGAAGGCCTCCTGCTCGCCGTCGCCGGGGGCCGTCCCCGTCCGCTGCCGGACGATCTGCGTCAGCTGACGCCGCCGAAACGCCCCGCCGTCCTGCTGCTCCCGGACCCGGTACGCGAAGGCCTCACGCAGCCCGGCCAGAGCATCCGGCAGGGCGGCGCGCGCGGCCGCGCCGGAGTCCCGCCGGGCCTGCTGCAGCCGGCGCAGTACCGCCACGAGCTCCCGCTGCTCCTCCGAGCTGGAAGGGAGGGTCTCCAGCCGGGCGACGGCGGCGAGGAAGTCACGCTCGGCGTCGTACTCGGGCCTCGGATCGATTGGCACGGGAAGCCGTTCGGCTGGCATCCGGATCAGTCGCTGGACTCCGGCCCCGATGCCAGCCCGCGGTTCCAGGGCGTCGGGCACGTCGGCCGCGCCGTCGAGCACGGCGTGCAGCTTCTCCAGTGGGCCCGTCATGCCGGCCGGCTTCTTCAGGAGCGCCTCGACCTCCCGGTTGACCTGCTCCTGCGCGTCGCGCGGCCCCTCAAAGTCTTCGCCGGCTTCCTTGAGGAGGCTGTCGAGTGCGGACCGGCAGGAGGCAAGCACGCTCTCCATCGGCTGCGACCAGCGGCCGGGCTCAGCGAGCTTCTGCCGGGCGTCCCGGAGGTGTCCGAGCGCCCGCAGCCCGTTGGGGCCCATGGCGGTGAGGGCGTCGGCGGTGAGGGAGCCCTCGGCCAGCCGGGAGGCGTCGATGCCCGTGCCGGGCGCACCGTGAAGGGTCACCGGGCCACGCTAGCAACTTCCCTGCCGGGCACGGCTTCGGCGGCCGGGGTGAGCGGCATCAGGCCCTGAAGGTCTTGCCGGTGGCCGCGGTGACCAGGACCGTGCCCGGCTCCGGCAGCACGGGGATCTCGCCGCCCTACTGCTCGCGAACTCGCCCCCTGGGTCCAGGAGCGCCGGGCCGTAGCGTGGCCGAGGACCTCGCCACGCAGGCCGAGGCCTTCCTGGGGGACGACACTCCGTAGGCCCGGACCTGTGGTCAGCGGCCAGCAGTGCGCCGTCAGGGACGCCGACGCGCTCCTCTCTTTTCGGCGCGGTGACCTCCGGAGGCGGTAAAGCCTGAACCTCGTTCGAGTTTGCGGGGGACCTGTACGTGGCGGTGACCCGGGTGCCCGGAGGGAAGGGTCGGGGCACCCGGACCCCCGAGCGACTGAACGGCAGCGACCGAAGCGACCGAAGAACCGTGTTCACCCGTGACCTGTGTGCGCGACACGCCGGAAGCGACCCTGCGAGGGGCCAGGGGCGCTTCGGTCGCTGCCGTTCAGTCGCTGTGAAAACATGCAGGTCAGAGGGCCTTTCGGATACGGATCAGCGACCGAAGCGACTGAAGGTCCGGTATATGAGGACATTCGCGTGTGCGCGTGTGCGTCATAGACCCGAGCTTGAGTCGCTTCAGTCGCTGATCTTTCCTGATCAGTCGCCTGACCTGCGGAAATACAGGTTCCTGCGGAAGGAGCGACCAACGGTGCTGAGTCGCTGGATCTCGGCTCGGTCGCTGGCCGTAGAGCCCCCCACGGGTTGCCCGACTCCGGCTCCGCACTCGGCTAGTCTGTCTGGGCTATGTTCTGGGCTTGAGTCGCTTCAGTCGCTGTCTCATCGATGGTGAGCCTCTGACCTGGTCTTTTATTCCAGCGAACCAACCAGCGACCGAACACCGAGCAGCGATCGAGAATAGGAGAGGGACCAGCGTGACGGCGCCGAAGGCCGTGGGGAGCGACCGAAGCGACCGACCGGGCAGAAAGCCCCGGTCGCTGGCCGTCGCCCAGTGGTGCGCGGCTCAGGGCTGGCCCGTGCACCCGCTCGCCCCCGGCCGCAAGACCCCACCCGCCAACTGCCCCGCCTGCCAGGCAAACGCCCACGCCGCCGACGCCTGCCAGTGCCACGCAGCCGGCCGCTGGTGCCACGGCTTCCACGCGGCCACCCTCGACCCCGGCCTCCTCGACGCCTGGTGGAAGACCAACCCGGGCTTCGGCGCGGGCGTCGCCTGCGGTCCCGCCCGCCTCGTCGTCCTCGACGTGGACACCCACACCGACGCGGTCCCCGCCCGGGACCGGATCCTGCCCGGCATCCCGATCCACCAGGACGTCCCCCTCGAAGGGCTCGCCTCCGGCTACCACAGCCTCGCGCTCCTGGCCGCCCTCCACCAGGCCGACGACCCGACCACCGACACCGGCACCCTGCGCGTACGCACCCCGTCCGGAGGCCTGCACATCTGGTACCTCGACCACGCCGGCCTCGGGTTCACCTGCTCCACCGGATCCTCCAGCACCCGCGCCCTGGCCTGGCAGGTCGACGTCCGCGCCCACGGCGGCTTCATCGTCGCCCCCGGCACCACCACCCACACCGGAACCTACGACCCCCTCCCAGGCGCGAAGACCCCCGCCCCGCTCCCGCAATGGCTCAGCGACAACCTGGTGCGCACCGGCCACCTCAAGGACAAGCCCGTCCCGCTGCCCACCGTCCAGCCCGCAGCGCCCCCGCGGGCGCGCCAAGCCGTCCTCGCGGCGGGCGGCGGGCGAACCGGGGCGAACCGACTGCTCGAACCCCTCCTGCAGGACGTGGCGAACTGCGCCGCCGCGCCGGAGGGCACCGGCTTCACGGGCAAACTCAACCGTGCCGCCTTCACCGCCGGAGGCCTCGCCGCCGCCGGCCACCTCACCCACACCGAAGCCGAGCAGACGCTTCTCGCCGCCGCGCTCGCCGCCCGCCCCGCGCGGGACCGACACAACCGCACCGTGATCCGTGCCGGGCTCGCCGCCGGCGCCCGCCGGCCGCTGCACCTGGAGGCGCGGGGATGAACGACATGATCCCTCCCGGCCAGGGCTTCGACCCCGTCAGGGCCGCCCAGCACATCCTGGCCCACCAAGGCATCCCCGGGGTCCTTCCCCCGCAGTCCGCCGCCGCGGTGCAGGACAGCCTGCTTGACTTCCAGCCACCGCCCGCGCCGGCGGTGCCCGCCCCCATGACGACGGCACCCGTGATGACCGCCCGGCAGCCCGAACCCGCCGGCGCCGAGGCGACCGCACACGGCCTCCTGCCGGACTCCCTGTCCGACCGCGGCAACGCCAAACTGTTCGTCCACCTCTACGGGGGCGACTACCGCCACGTCCCCGGCCTGGGCTGGTACCGGTGGGCCACGCACCGCTGGCAGATCGACGAGGACGACACCGTCCTGTGGGCCGCCGGAGAGATGGCCGAGGCCATCTCCACCCACGACCCGCGCGGCATCCACACGAACTCGGACCTGCGCCGCCACCGCCGCCGCGCGCTGTCGACCTCCGGCATGAACGCGATGCTCGCCCAGGCGAAGTCCGCCCCCGGCATGGTCCTCAACGCCGCCCTGCTGGACGCCGACCCCTACGCCCTGTGCACCCCCGGAGGCGTCGTCGACCTGCGAACCGGGACGATCGCCGCCCCGGACCCCACCCGCCACCACCACTCCCGCTCCACCACCCTCGCGCCCGCCCGCATGCCCACCCCGCGCTGGGACCGCTTCCTCACCGACACCTTCGGCGACGACAAGAACGGCCGCCAGACCCGCGACTTCCTCCACCTGCTCCTCGGCTACTCGATCAGCGGCGACGTCGGCGCCCAGGTCATGCCCTTCCTCTACGGCCAGGGCAAGAACGGCAAGTCCGTCCTCCTGGACGTCATGATCCAGCTCCTCGGCGACTACGCGGACGCCGCGCCGCCCGGCTTCCTCATGGCCAAGACCTTCGACGGCCACCCCACCGACCTCGCCGAACTCCACGGCCGACGCATCATCGTCTGCTCCGAACTCAAGCCCGGCGACCGCTTCGACGAAGCCCGCGTCAAACTGCTCACCGGCGGCGACAAGATCAAGGCCAGAAGGATGCGACAGGACTTCTTCTCCTTCGCACCCACCCACAAGCTGTGGCTGCTCGGCAACCACCGCCCGGAGGTGGGCACCGGCGGCTTCGCGTTCTGGCGCAGGATGCGCCTGATCCCCTTCGAACGGGTCGTCCCCGAAGAACGCAAGATCGACAACCTGGCGTACGTCCTCGTCGCCGAGGAAGGCCCCGGCATCCTCGCCTGGCTCATCGAGGGCGCCCGCCGCTACTTCGCCGGCGACAAGAACCTGGCCGGCCCGGAAGCCGTCCAGACCGCCACCACGGCGTACGCGGAGACCGAGGACCACGTCGGCCGCTTCCTCAAGGAGGCCTGCCGGATCGGCGACGGGATGCGCGCCGAGCAGGCCCAGCTCTACGGCGCCTACACCCGCTGGTGCGGCTCGGAGGGGTCCAACCCGGTCTCCGCCCGCGCGTTCGCCGCACGAGTGCGCGAGACACTGGGTATGACCTCCCCCAAGGAGATGGTCCTGTCCAACTCGCGTAAGTTCTACCCGGGCATCGGCCTGATCACCGACGACACAGAGGAGCAGCCGACGTGAGCGCGCTGATCGACCCGTCCGAGCTCGCCCACGAAACCGACCTCGTCTGGCTCGAGGACACCACCGACCTCGACTACGTCCGCCAATCCCTCGACCGCCTCACCAGCCGCCGCAGCCGCCCCGCCTACCACCGCGACGGCCGCATGGTCGGCTACGCGCTCCTCGGCCCCGACGCCAAGTCCTCCCGGGCCTCCGGCACCTTCCGCCGCCGCGTCTTCTGGCTCCTGCCCCACGACCGCGACCAGGAACCCCACGGTCTCTACTCCACCGGAGCCCCCTCCGAAGCCGTCGACCCGCGCACCGTCGCCCCCGGCATCAAGGGCTACAAGACCGAGCGCTCCGAAGGCGGCCCCGCCTCACCCGCCATGCTCGAACTCGGAATAACGCTCCCGAAAGCCTGACGCCCCCGGCACCCGATGGTGTACCGGGCTGCCCGGCCGTGGGAAAGACAGGCTCCACCGACGGCAAACCGACCAGCCGCAAGACAGGACACCCACCCCCAGCGCCCACCCCGTTCGGCGGCAGCTCGACCCGGGCAGGACGGAGGGATTGGCCAAGGGGTTCGGCCGGACCGTGTTGCGGCCCGTAGCATCTGAGTATCTGTACGGATGCGTAGCGCACACAGCAGGTCTAGCGTCCTGCGGGGGAGCGGGACTGCGCGTCCATCTTCGGGGAGGGGAGCCCGCATGGGTGACAACGCCACTGGCAGGGTTGTGGTCCAACCGGCGGATCTGCAGGCATCTGCAGGTATCGCGAAGGCTTTGGGGGAGGAACTGGGCACGCCCGTCCAGAACGCGGTGACCGCCAGTGAGACCGTCTCCGGCCAGCTCGCCGGCTGGTCGATCGCCGGCGGACTGGCGCAGTTGGGCACCGGCTGGTCCAAGCCGCTCGGCGACCTGCGCCAGCGCCTCGCGGACACGGCGGCCAACCTGAACGCCAATGCCGCCGCGCACGAGCACAACGACCGCGCGGTCGCCGGTGCGTGGGCCACCGCACCGCAGGGGGCCAGGTGAGCGGGCTCTACGAACTCCTCGTGAAGTTCGACCCGCACGGACTGCACGACGCCGCGAAGGCCTGGACCGCGCTGGGACACGCCGCGGAGAGCACCGGCCAGCGGCACCGCAGCCAGGTCAACGGCCCGCTGGCCGGCAACTGGGAGGGCGACGACGCCAAGGCCGCGCTTTCGTACATGGCGAAGACGGAACAGCAGCTGAACATCGTCAAGATGGAGGCGGACACCGCGGCTCTGGTGCTCAACACCGTCGCCGACCGGATCTACCAGGCGCAGACCAACCTCACCAACGCTGTGAACCGCGCGGTGGACGCAGGCCTGAACGTGTCCGCCGACGGTGCCGTCAGCCTCCCACCCGAGGGGAAGGGCGAACACAACGACCCGGAGGCGCAGAAAGCACGACAACAGCTCGGTTCGGAGATGAAGAGCTTCCAGGACCGGATCAACACCGCGCTGAAGGACGCCCAGACGGCGAGCGACCAGGGCAACACGGCGCTGGGCCGGCTCAGCTCTAATGCCCTCGACCCGACCCGGGTGAACGGCGCACTCGCCGGGGCCAAGAACGCCGCCGCCGCCGCGATGCAGGACCTGGGACTGGTCGACCCGTACATCCCGGACGGCAAGGACCCGGAGAAGTCCGCTGCGTGGTGGAAGGGGCTCACCCCGGAACAGCAGGAGGCCTACCTGGCCCTGCACCCCGACAAGATCGGCGGGCTCGACGGCCTTCCCACCACTGTCCGGGACGAGGCGAACCGCCTGGTGCTCGACGAGAAGCTGGACGCCTACCGGACAGGGAAGCCCGGCGACTTCGGCATCGACGAAGACGAGTACAAGTCGCGGATCAAGGCCTTGGAGGAGATCCAGAAGAAGCTGACGGCTTCTGACGGAAACCCGGAGCCGCACAGGATGTTCCTGCTCGGACTCGACCCCGAGGCGCACAACGGCCGGGCCATCGTCTCCACGGGCAATCCCGACAAGGCGCAGCACACGGCGGTCTTCGTGCCGGGCACCGGGACGGTCTTCGCCGGGGTGCCGGGGCAGATGGACCACATCCGGCGTCTGCAGAAGGCCGCCGAGGACGAATCCGACGGCCAGAACGTCGCCGTCGTCTCGTGGCTGGGCTACGAGACACCGAACTGGCTGGACGGCTCGGTAGCTGAGGGGGACCGCGGGGATGCCGGGGCACCCCTGCTGCGTAACTTCACCAAGGGCCTGCGGGTCGCCGAGGGTGAGAACGGCACCTGTTCACATCTGACCTTGATGGGGCACAGCTACGGCAGCTACGTCGTCGGGGTGGCCGCGCGCGACGGCGGGGCGAACGCCAACGACCTCCTCGCGCTCGGCAGCCCTGGCATGGGGGTGGAAGGCGCGTGGCAGCTCAACGTGGACCCGAAGCACGTCTGGGTCGGCACGGCCAAGGACGACTTCATCCAGGCGGTCACCGGCACCGTTCTCGGCGACGCTCCCCAGTTCAGGGACTTCGACGGGCAACGCATCCAGATCGATACCAGCGGACACGGCGGCTACTGGGACATGGGCCCCAACGGGGCAAGTGAAAGCCTCGCCAACCAGGGACGCATCATCGCGGGCCGCCCGCCGACGCTCGCCCCCCAACTCCCGCACTGACCCCGAAACCAGTCCGACCAACCGCCGACCGGCGACTCAGGAGCACCATGGTTGCCAGCGTATCCCGCACCCCCCGGTGGTTCACCGCCACTGGGCTCCTGCTCGCGGTACTCAGCGGATGCTCGTCCGCCCATCCCGCCGACAGGAGTGACACACCACCCGTGAAATCCAAGGCCGACGCTCAAGCCTGGGCGCAACAGATCACCGAGCACATGGCCCAGACCGCCGGGATCCAGACCGACGCGTCGACCATCGACGCGCTCTTCACCCCCTGCACCGGCAGGAACGGCGAAACCGCCTCCGACGACCGGTACATCCTGATGTACAGCGTCAAGAGCACGGTGCCGCGTGCCCAGCACCCGGACGCGGTCAGGAAGGTCCGCGACATGCTGGCCGGCGAAGGCCTGACGGTGAAGAGCTACCGCGAGACCGTGGACGGCAAACCGGACGCGCTCATCGACGCCTTCCACCCCAGCAGCCGCTACTCAGCGACAGCGTCCACCTCGGGCACCGCGGACCGCATGTACCTGCGGGTCATCACCCCCTGCCTACTTCCTCCCCCTGAAACGTCGTCCCCTGCGTCCTGACGCCAGCCCCCCACAGCACGACATGACAACGGCGAGGCCGCCCAGCCAGGGCGGCCTCGCCGTTTCATTCCGCGGGCAGCACGGCGACGATGCTACGAGGCGGCCGTGCCGGTGCCCTGTTTGCTCGAGGGCGTGCCGGAGCGGGTCGCGGGTCATGGCGCCGCGGGGACTCCCGGGAGGACGGGCCGCCCGAGCGCGGGCATTTGCCGAGGTGGGGCGCCCTGATCGAGGTGCCGGCCGTCCTGGAGGTCCTGGACCACGTCGTGGCCGGCCAGCTGGACGCCGCCCGCGCCCGCCAGCTCCTCGCCCAGATCGGTGAGCCAGCCGTCCTTCCGGCGCCGCTTGCCTCCCACCAGCCGGTCCTGCGGAATACCCCCCTGCTTCCCCAGGACCGGCCGGGCTGCTTTTTCGACAGGTCAGGGCCAGGACGGCCGTCGTGGCCTTGCTACGGTTCCGGGGCCGGCCCCGGAACCCGGAGGTCCTGCTCGTCGGGCACCTCTGCGACGTCGCCCTGGGCGGGTAGCAGGTCGGCAGCGAGCAGGGGGATACCGAGCCGGTGGGCGGCCGCCGTGCACAGCGCGTCCGGCATCGTCAGGTCGACGCCGGCGGAGGCGGCCCGGGCGGTGAGCTCCAAGGCGGCGGCGGTGTCGGCGGCGAGGGTGGCGCGGTGCTTGGCAGGGCCGGGCTGGCGGACTCCGAGGACGGCGAGCTCGGCCAGCAGGGCGTCGGCCCGGTCATGGGCGCCGGCGCGGGCGAGGGCGGTGACGAGCTCGGTGACGGCGGGCTCGGGCAGCACGGCGTGGTCGAGCCAGGAGTCCAGCGGGGAGCCGGGCCCGCTGCCGAGCCAGGCGAGGACGGCGCGGGCGGTGACAACCACCCGCTGGGCCTCCGACGGCTGGAACCGGGTGCCGTCCGGTAGGACAGCGCCCTTCGGCAGGGGGCACAGCGCAGCCGGCAGCGGGCAGGCGGCTACCGCCCCGGGGCGGAGCCCTCGATGGCGGAGACAAGGAGGGCGTGGACGGCGGCGGCGGCCTCCCGGGTCGCCGGGTCCTCGCTCTTCAGCTGAGGGGCGATCAGCTCAACCGCCGCGGCGAGGACCGGCACCGGGACGGTGGCCTCGCGCAGGTGGAGGAGCTGGGAGGCGGCGCGCTCGCCGGGGGTGGCCTGGGCGCGGGCGTCGGGGATCAAGGAGTTGAGGCCCCTGGGCAGGGGCTGAGTGCTGGTCACACGGCCATTCTCCCGCGCCCCGGACGCCGGTGATCACCATGGCCGGTCGTCGGGTTCCTCGTCCGGCAGGGGGCCGTGGTGGTGGCGGGCGATGGCCTCCAGCAGCGCCTGGCGGGCCTGGCGCCGGCGGACGTCCTCGGTGCGTCCGGCGTCGGCGGTCCACTCGGGCAGCGGCCGGTCCTGCGCGGCCGCCGTGAGCGCGCGGCTGAGTTCGCCGATTGCGCCCTGCCAGTCGGCGAGCTGTTGCCGGAGCTCGCCCACCAGGCGGTCGACGGCCGCGTCCGGGTCGGCGCCGAACGAGCGGGCTTCGCCCGCGGCCTCCGCCAGCACGTCCTCGTCCAGGCCCTCGAAGGCGTCCCGCCACCGCTCGGCCCGCCGCTCGAACTCCGCCAGGGCGGTGCGCAGCGCGGCGTCGACGGCGGCCGGCGACCACGGGGGCGGGGTGCGGGGCGCGCGGAGGGTGTCGGTCAGGACCCGGTCGGCGCGGGGGCCGAGCGCGCGGCGGGCCCGGCCGGGCCGCGATCCGGTGCTGGCGGGGTTCACCGGCCGGGCTGGGCGGCGCGGCCGGCGGCGACGGCGTCGTCCATCACCTGGGCGAGGGCCGGTAGCTCCCGCTCGTACCAGGTGACCGCAGTGCCCGGCATCGCCAGGGCGAGGGCGGCGACGGCGGCCAAGGCGATCCGCTCCCCGCCGGTGAGCTCCGGGAGCGTCTCCAGGCTGGTCGCGCCGAGCAGCACACCGCCGTCCAAGCGGTAGCGCAGCTCGGTGGCGAGCTCGTTGTCGTTGCTGGGGATGATCTCGCGGGTGCAGGTCTGCTCGATCGCCTCGGCGGTCAGCTCCAGCACCCGCGCGTGGACCTCGACCGGCTGCCGGCGGGCCAGCTCCCGCACCCAGGCCGCCGCCCTCTCGCCGGCGGCCGCGGCGACCTGCAGCCCGGCGCGCTCCTGTTCGGTCAGCTCCTCCCCGGGTGGTGCGGGCTCGGGCTCGGCGTCGAGCGAGGAGGGGATCGGCAGCCAGGACAGCGGAGAGGACGTCATACCGGTGCAACCGCTTGGGCGTGCAGGCGGTCACGGCCCGGGCCGGCTGCCATGCCGCGGGGCGGGGCGGAGGCGCTCGGCCGGCTGGTCCCGCTGCCGTGGCGATCCGAGGAACCTCGGCAGCGGGACCGCCGGGGCCGATACTCTCTGTCCCGTGGTGACTACGGATCAGGTACGCCTGTTGGACCGCCACCTGTACGCCTGAGCGGCTGGCCCGTGCCCGGCCGAGTCTTCGCGTCCGCCTCCAGAGGCCGGCCCGGGCATCGACGGTCCGACCGCTGCGGCTGCTCGATCACCACGGGAACGCCCACCACCCCACCCACCGCCGACGCCGGGCACCACCGCACCCACTGACCAGCCAACAGAGCACCGAACGGCCCCGTGAGTTCTGCCCCGCACACCCAGGAAGTTTCACCCCGCCGAACGTTCCGCCGCAGGCCAGCGCACCGGTACGCCCCCGCCCCGCGACCGTGCCGCACTCGCCGTGCCACCGTCACCGAAGCACGGCACGGCCCGGGACAACCCGGCGGGGCCGTGCCGCAGACCCCTATGTCCTCGCCCGTCGGCCCGCCGGGTCCGGACTATCGCCCCGCCGGCGACACCGTTGTCGGACGCGAGGCGAAACCCGCCCGGCACTGCCGACCCGCTGCACCGCAAGCTCACCGTCTGAGGACCGCTGCGCAGCGGTTGAACGGACCACCGAGGCGCCTGGCCATCAGCTGGGCTCGACAATTTCACCGGCCAAATTTGACATTCTCCTCTGGGTCGACTGTCGCTCTTAGTAATCTCACCTTCATGGTCTCGGACACGGTCCTGGTCGGTGTGTTTACTTTCCTGGGGACGGGTTTGGCTACAACAACAGGGTTGTGGCAGTGGCAGCGTGCGCAGGCCCGCGACGCGCGAGCGAGTTTTCATAGCCAACGAGTGGAGGCCCTGAGAGAGGTTTGGGAGGCCTTGTTGGCTCTTGAGGAAGGCCTTCGCGGGTCCATGGCGAGTGACAGAGACCCTGCCATTACCCCAGCAGGGACTGGGCAGCTGATGCAGGTCAACCTTCTGCTGCTCCGGCGCTTGCCGTTCCTTCTGCCAGATGAACAGGAATGGGCACAGGCTTTCGTGCAGCATGTGACCGAAATCGACACCTTGCTCAGGGCGGAGATCGCCACTGGTGGGCCGGACTCGGATTGGTGGGTAACATCCCGTGTCCAACCGTCGTCTTCAAGCATTGTGGCTCGAGCTGCATCCCACCTTGAGAAGGTCCGAAGTAAGTTGGGTGAGCGGTACGCAGCGGTCGTCCGAGGAAACATCAAATAGGGGCTGATGTTGGGCTGAGGACGAGCCCGTCGTTCTGGCCGACGTCGCAGACCGCCCCGGTACGGCGACGAGCTCGTCCTCGGTGGTGGTGAGCGCGTCGCCGACCTCACCGACCAGGCCGGGCTCCATCGGCGCGTCGCCGGCTCGCGCCTGGGCGTCGGCCAGGCGCTCGGTGATCAGGGGTGGGTGTCCGGATCACCGTCGTCGAAGACGACGGTGATCCGTGCCCCGGCCTCCTGCCGTGCCCGGGCGGTTCCGTCGTTGTCACCGGGGCCGGGCTCTGCCGCGCCCGTCGTGGCATCGCGGTTCGGCCGTGCCGCACCGATCGTGCCCCGGGGTTCCTGCTGGGCCGTGGCCGCCGACCGCGCGCGGCGGGTGGGGAGGAGGTCGTCGTGGGCGGTGGTGGGCTGCCCGCCGGCCTCGTCCGGGGTGATTTCCGCCGGGCCGTCGAGAGCCTACGGCCGGGCGCGGAGTTGACGCAGTGGGGGCGCGGGCGGCTCTTCCGCCAGGCCATGGGCGGGACCTATGGTGATCGCCTGGCCATCTCGTAGAAGGGATCACCATGGCGCGCACGATCGCTGACGCGTTCCTGTTCGACTCCACCTGGGGCGACAGCGTGGTGGAGCCGTCCGGCTCCGGGGCCGTGCTCCCCCCTCCCCGGCATCCCTTCGACGGGGCGCAGCTCGCCAAGATCCTCCGGGACAACCTCGACGGAGAGCTGACCATCATCGTGGACGCGAAGGGCAACCTGCGCCTGCGGTAGTCCGGCCGCCGAGCACCGCCGACCGACAGCAGCTATGCCGCCGCCGTTGCCCCGCCGTCGACGTGCTGGGGCCGGCTACGGGCGATGACCCAGTCCTCGCCGGACAGCGAGGCCCAGAACTCGTCCCACAGCACCGCGTGCGCGGCCCGCCACCGCGGGCGGTCCGGTGCTGCTCCCGGCGATGGCCGGCGCCTCGTCCCACCGGCGGCGCTGCCCCGTGCGGACGTCCGACTTGTGGTGGTCAGCCGCCCCCCGTCAACTGCACCTCGTCGGAGCCGAGCTCGGCGCGCATTCGGGCCTGCAGATTCCGCAGCACGGGCCCGTAGGCGTACCGCAGCTCCTTGTACTCGGGGGCCTCCACGCCCGTCCCGGCGGCCAGCAGGTCGCGTACCTGGCGGATGAGTTTGAAGGCCTCCTCCGCGCCGTCCAGGACCGGCTGGCTCGCGATGATCGCCAGCTCGTAGCGCAGCGGGTAGCAGCCCGAGGTGTGGAAGGCCTCCAGTACCGCTGTGGCGCGGGCTTCTGCGCTCTGATGGTCGGTTCGCGCTTCGGTGCGCATGCGTTCGTGTGCATCGGTGAGTGCGGCGAGGAAGCGGGCGTAGGTCTGCTGGCACAGTGCGCGGTGGCTGGCACTCTGCTCCCGCCGCCACTTCACGCGGTCGTTGAGCGAGGTGGCGAGCAGCGCGATCAGGGCTCCCAGTGCGGTACCGGCGAGCGATATCCAGTTCATGGGGTGATGCTGCCAAGGCTGGGAGGCGGGAAGCGAGACTCGCGTGCGGGACTGCGGCGCGCAGTTTCAGCCAGCGTGTGGTCCTCCGGGGGCGCTGGCGGGTTTCGGGCGTCAGCACTCCCGTCCGCCTGTGGCTTTGTCCGTCCGCATGCCCGCCTGCGTCGAGCACTGAGCGGGTGCTGGATGGGCGTGGACGGTCCGTGCTGTACCGGGTCCTGGGCGCGGGGCAGCGCTGGCCGCTGTATCGGGTCGCCGCCCAGCACCAGGAGCCCGCTCGCCGGGTCGGCCGCTCTGGCCGACCCGGGGTCCCGCCGGCCGTCGACCTCGTCGTCCGCCGGTCGCCGCCGGGCCGGGGCCCGCCGCGGTCCCGGCCCGCTGGGACTGGGTCGGTGACACCCCCTGACCGGGTACGCGGCCCGGGCACCCGGGGGAGGGCGGATCACCACCCGGCACCGGCTCGGCATCTGGGATTGAAACAGGGTCCGTGGGGTCCGTCGAGCCCGACGAATCGCGTTGCTACTGCTCGATTGGGGGCGATAATGGGCAGTAACGCGACGAAGGGCGGAACCTTGTCCAAGACGAAGACCAACTCCGGCGCTCCCCCGACGGATGGCTCATCGCACCACGCCCCAGACGCACTGGTCACGGCGCTGAAGAACCTCAGCCCGCGCGAGCAGGACGTAACCACCCTCATGTGGCTGTTCACCTGCGACCTCCTCGAATCGCTAGACAGGAACACCCTCGCGGAGTTCACCTCGTCCTGGCTGAGCCACCTCAACGCGCGGCCAGCCGAGCGCGGAGCCCTGCGGGACGACCTGCGCGCCTCGCTGGTCCTGTCCCCGGGCAGGGCCTTCCGGCACAGCTCGACGGCCCGCAATATCCGGGCCAAGCAGCACCTGGACAACCGCATCCTGCACCTCCTCGACACATGCCGTGGCAACCAGCAGGCCTTCGACAGCATGGTGATCAAGCGGGCTCCATGGCAGTGGGCCGGGACGAACCTACTGGCGGTCGTTGCCGAACTGGACGCCGCCGTCTCGGCGACCGAGGCCGGCGACAGCCCCGGCGCCATAGAGCACATCGAGGCCGCAAAGACCAGCATTTTCGAAGACGCTAGGCCTGTACGGGTGTCGGTGGCTGCCCAGATCCTCGGTCTGTCGCGACGAACCGTCGACGGCTGGGCCGAGGCCGGTCTGCTGACGCTGGTTGAGTCCCCTGGCACCACCGTGAAGATGGTCGACCCGCGGGGGCTCTACGAGGTCAAGGTCCTCGTAGACGACCTGCGTGCGGCTGGCAAGAAGCGCGGGCTCGCCGAAGCGGTGTGGCAGCGGCTCCAGGACCAGCGGGTCCTCGAGGACCTGCGGCTCCAGGAGAGTCTGGAGCAGGTGCGGCGCGGCGAGGGCGTCAGCCTGGAGGATTACCTGGCCCAGAGCTCGGACGACGAGGAATCCGGTGACGACGACCGTTAAGTTCACCACCGTCGGCCTGGCCGACGCGAACCTCCTGCGGGGCCGGGGGAAGAAGTCTTTCGAAACCTGGGTGATCGACCTGGCCCAGCGCGGCTGCCGCGCGCTGGACTACCGGCTCACCGGCACCGCGCCAGTCGACCGGCTGTGCGTGAAGCACCTGTTCGGCCAGTTACGCACCGTCGTGTCGTTCGACGACGAGGGCGTGGCGTGGATCGTGGCGGTCGGCCCGCACGACGAGAACGACGCGGAGCGCAACATTTACACCCGGCTGTGGAAGCTCTGCGGCCTCGATGCACCGCCGACCGGGGAACGGACGAAGCCGTCCTGCTGCGGATCGGGCGGCACGCCACCGGAGTTCGCCGAGGAAGTCGACGACCTGGTGATCCGGTGCAACCAGACGGTCCGGCGCAGGCGCTGACCAGCGTGGCATGATCCAGCGGGCCAGCGCGCGTGGATCGTCAGCGCGCCGAAGGGCTGCTTCCCCCCCCGCCTCGGATAGGGGGAAGCAGCCC